>NZ_JAOWRF010000374.1 GCF_025753815.1 Plectonema radiosum NIES-515
TCCTCTTCGACTCGCTGTTGCACGCGATCGCGCTTTTAATTTTTACTATCAAGATAATCTCGACTTGCTGCAACAATTGGGTGCAGAACTAATTTTCTGGAGTCCTCTGTTCGATACTGAGTTACCCCAAAATATACAAGGTATGTATTTTGGTGGTGGTTTTCCAGAAGTTTTTGCCCAGCAACTTGCGGAAAATACTAGCGCTCGTGCAGCAGTAAAATGTGCAATTATTGCCGGAATACCTACAATCGCAGAGTGTGGGGGATTGATGTATTTGTGTGAGGAAATTGTTGATTTTGAAGGGAAATCTTGGTCAATGGTGGGAGTTTTGCCGACAACTTCTGTGATGGGTGGACGTTTAACTTTGGGATATCGTCGTGCAGTTGCTTTGCAAGATAATCTCTTAGTGGATGCAGGTGGAACCATTTACGGACATGAGTTTCATCGTTCCCGCTTAATACCAGAACCGAATTTACCATTGTTTCAAACTTATCGCTGTGATTCTGAGGAAGCAACAGGTGATGAAGGATGGAATTTCCCGATGAATCTTTACGCTTCTTATATTCATATGCATTGGGGAGCGTGTCCAGAGATTCCGCAGCGGTTTCTCAAAAATTGTTTTCTCTATGGAATATAACCTAATAAAAGGTGAACAAGAAAGTGTAATTGCTGAAAAAGTTTGTATTTCACATAATATTATGTGCGTGTAATTAACAGTAATAAAAACATCGCAATGGTAGTAGAGACGTTCGGTCCGGAACGTCTTTACAATTGGAAGTAATTTACCTCTCATAATCTAACAAAATACAAGCTTAAACAAACAATGGACAGACGATGGATTGTAGTGCCATCATATAGGGTAATATTATCAATTTGTTAATAACTCGTTTCCAAATTGGAAATGTAACAACCCCTCTGTAGTTCATCAATTAAAGTTGGGGTAATTTTTGATAATTAGAAATCAATACCGTTCAGTTAAGAGACGTAGCATTGCTACGTCTCTACAGACATACCATTTGTTACCACCAATTCCTTAACACCAACTGAATTGAATTATAAATACCTGAAATAAAAAAATGAGCAAACTTTTAGGAATTGCACTACTCGTTCTTGGCATTTACTTTTTGGGACAGAACATTATCTTTACCACTCATTACTCTCCCTATTTATGGCGAGATATTCCTGCTGGAGCTTCAGTTATCGCAATTATGGGTGGCATTATCAGTTTGTTATTTTTCTCCAGAGAAACTGGCAATATGGGGTGGATTTTACTTGGTGTCGGTGCTGTCTTAGTCTTTTTAAGTGGTGGCATTATTTTAAAACCAACTAGCCTATGGAACTTTTTTATTGCCTTTGCTGCTTTAGCCGGTGGGTTTCAATTGATCACACAGGGAAGACTGAGATTTTAGGGCAATACGTTCAGTTAAGCCGAAAATACGAGCGTAGAGACTTCGTATTTCGCGTCTCTACAGGTCTAAAATCAGTACCGAAAATCCTTAACACCAACGGGATTGGATTTTAGCGGATGAATTGATAAATTTAGGCGATCGCTCTTGAGATGCGATCGCCTAAATTTATCTTCAAAAAAAGTTCTATAGAATGCTAATTTTTTAAGGAGATCGCATTGATTTTCTGATTAAGTTCTCGAATGCGAGAAGATAGTTGACGAATAATATTTACAGCTATTTCTGGAGTTTCTTCTATCGCGTCGTATAGCTGCTCTTGGGTTAGTTCTAAACATTCACAAGGTTCTAAAGTAGTTGCGGAGGCAGAACGAGGTTCGGTATCAAATACTGCCATTTCCCCAAAGTATTTTCCCTTATTGACTTCAGCCAGAAGTTTATCACCGATATGAACTTTAACTTTACCCGAAACAACAATGTAAAGCGATCGCCCTTCTTCTCCCTGTCTAAAAATGCTATGATTACCTGGAAATGACAGTTCATCCATCACCGAAGCCAGCCGAACTATAAAATCATCCCGCAGTTTCTCAAAAATCGGCACTTGACGGACAAATAATAAACGGTCAACGCTAGTTAGCATAAATGTTAGTGGATAGTTGATAGTGGTTGGTTCATAGTGGTTATAGCAATCCTAAATAAGAGCGTGAAACTCTCTCGTTCCTCTTCCTCCGTGCTCTCTGTGTCTCTGCGGTTCGTTTCTCAAAAGCCTTTTTTCACAAATCAAAAGAGCGTGAAACTCTCTCGTTCCTCTTCCTCCGTGCTCTCTGTGTCTCTGCGGTTCGTTTCTCAAAAGCCTTTTTTCACAAATCAAATAGGACTGCCATCAACCATCAACTTTTTAACTTGAGCGACTACAAGAGGGTGTGGATCGTTTTTCAACTGGGGTAAAAGTTCTAGAAGAACGCGGGGTGAAACTACACTTAAATACGCGATCGCTGCTTCTCGCACAAATCCGGTAGGATGACGCAAAGTTGCGATAATTTCGGGAATTGTCAATGGAATATAAGCAACTTGGGCAAAATGAAAACAGCAAGCCAAACACCAATCAGAAAGTAAATTTCCCAGACTGATCAATCTGCGAGTGCGATCGCTTAATCCCATTTCTTGATATTCAGCCATTCCCTTAGACACCAAATGCTGTAGTTTTTCTTCTTGCGATCGCCTGTCAAAAATATTCACCAACACAGATTTACTCGGCAAATTAACTGTATGCTCTAAAATTTCTAACCCCCGTGCTAAGTTTAGCGCTGATTCAGACCGAAGATTAAACGCCGCAGCCTGTATATTATCCTGAGAATAAATTAGTTTCAGCAACATCATCAAGCGCTCTTTCACATCAATTTCTAATTCTAAAAGTGCGCGTTCCACCAACGATAATATAGTAATTAACTTTTGATTCATTTGGGTTTTTTCTAGAGTATTTTGTCGCTTAAAGTTGATATAAGCAGCGGAAATTTCACCTTGAGTTTTAAAATCGATATAAGCAGCGTAAATTTCACCTAAAAAACTTAACTCCTGCTCAATTAGCGTTTCCACTTTATTTTGATATAACCCATCTACTAAACTGATAATTTCTTCTTTCTGCTGCCTTTTCAGTAAAGTACGAAGGATACAATCTCTACTTTTACCCCGAAATATTTCCAATTGCTGCCATAAAATATCCATTGCTTCTAAAGTGGGAATTTGACCAATAGTGCGCCACGCGTACATTCGCACTACATCCGGTTTATAAATATTAGTAGCAAGGCTCAACAACATCGGTAAAGCTTCATTTTCTAATTGCACTAAAGCAAGCATTGCTGTAGTGCGAGTTGATTTATAACAAAGCCCTGTTAATAACGCTGAATAATATTCCTCTAATTGATTTGCCACAATCATTTCTAATACAGCATGACGCACCCGTAAAGAGTCATCTTGCAATAAATTGGGAATGTGAATCCGCAACGCTTGTAAATAAACAGCTTCTCTTAATACTTTGACTCCATTCATCCGTTCAAGTTCAAGTTTGTGAGTCAGCATTTTTCGCAGAGTATGCATTGCTGCTACTTTTTGCATTGGTGTTCCTTGACGTAACAGCAAAGCAGCAGCAGTACCCCGGATAAGTGAATTTTCTTGCGGGTGCAGATACTCTTCTAATTTACCTAAATCTGGATGTTGTTCAGCTAGCCAAATGTAGCGTAAGCTCAAAGCAAAAACTTCTGGGGTAAGATTTTCTTGCTGTGCTAAAGTGCGGACTTCTGGTAAATAAGCTGCATTTGCACCTGCTGCTTGCATCACTTCTAAACTGCACTTCTGTAAATCTGGGGATAGCTTAACTAACATGGATGCTAAAACTTCTGCGGCACCTTGAAGGTCAAATTGAGATAAAAGTTCAATGCAAGAGCGTTTATCTGCTTCTGTGCTTTTTTCTGATAAAGTTTTAACTACCACCTGCTTGAATAATGGCAAATCTATATTTGAAGCACTGATTTGACCTTGTTCTGCACTTGAAACTAACAGTTCAACGTAGCCTTTTTGCAGTAACCAAATTACACCGAGACAAATCATCCCAGCGATCGCTGTTAAGAGCAATAATATTAAGTCGTGTCCGTTGATAGGCAAAAACCGCGTACACAGCCATAAAGTGACTAAAATCACTACACCTGCCGTTCCAGCACCAAACGCTTCGGCAACTCCACTGGAAAATGTTTGCACACGAGAGCGAATTTTCGCGGGTATTGGTTGAAACAGCAATGGTCCGCTACTAGCGACAAAGGTATAGCGCAGCAGTTCGTCTAGAAACTTGATAATCACTAAACCCCAGAAAAAGTTTTGCCCTTGTATCACCACAAATAAACCGAGTATCGGGATAACTATTGGGATCAAAACTATGACGCTTGCTGGTAATGTGGCAACGGCAACAAACACCCCAGAACGCTCAAGCAATCGACTGGAGATAAACCACTGCATAGTTAACTCGCACAGTCCGGTAATTCCACCAAATATCCCTAGAAAGCTGGCGATTTGTTTGTCGTTATAATTTAACTTGAGTTGAGTGAGATACTGAAAATCGATTAAAATCCCCATGACTTGCAGCAACGCAAAAAACGCAAACAACAGTAATGCATAGCGCTTCACAGAACCTGTAAGACGACTTTTTGTGGAACGTGGTGTTGTGGAAATCAGTCGTTGGGGAGTATTGGGAAAAGCTTGACGGTAGTTGTGAGTGAGGTACCAGAGAATTAGAGTTCCCAAAACGATGAAGCTAGCAGCGAAGGGAACGATGACGTTATGCAGTCCGACAAATAGCAGGAGTAAAGGTAAACTAAAACCGCTGAGGACATCAGCGACTAAAATACCACTGCTGATTAGTGGGTAGGTGCGCTTAATTTCGCGAATATTGAATAATTGATTGGCAGCGATTGAGGTATTGAGGTCATTGACAATGTAAAAAGCATCTACCCACAAGCGCAGTAGAAATATGCTAATGACTTGAAAAGGTGAAACTTGCAAACCAAAAGGTAGTAAAATTAGTGGCACGAACATAAAAGGTGCGATCGCCACAATTACCAAGCGCAAGGGAAAAATCTTTTGCAGCCAAGAATAAAAAAAAACCAGTACAGAACCAAGCGCTGCACTAGCAATATAAATCCAAGGCAGTGACTTTGCGCCGTATTGATCTAAAAAAAGCGCAACTGTACTGTCCTCAGACCAGCGTAATCCTATAGATGTGATTGTATAAAAAGCAAACATTAACAATGTGCGATCGCTCTCCTCCGGTCGGAGATTCACCCACTTCAGCAATCGGTTGAGAACACCTTTGTTTTTCGCAACCAAAGAGAAATTTTTTAGTTCCATGCAAGTTGTATTTTCTAGTTTAGTCACCGCTGATTGGGGACAGTGGGGGATGCGGACAGTGGGGGATGGGGAGAAAAAATTATTCTCATTGTCTAAGAGTCCCCCTCTCCCCCTCTGTCCCCCTCTCAAGACAGTCCCCAAAAATGGCAAAAGTCCTGAGCAACTGAGTATTATCTTTCCCACTCAGCGCTCAAGACTATCGTTTGTTAATTTATTTAAACGACTTATGACATCATGTCCGTTTAATTAACACCAATAAAAACCTATCTACCGTCGTAGAGACGTTCCGGACCGAACGTCTCTACATTTTAAATAATAAACCTGTCATGATATGAGTCGATTTTATTTATGTTTTAGAGAAGTTGTCTTCTCTAAAACAATCGGATCGTTATTTCTTAGGCGATATGAGCATCATCATATTTCGCCCTTCTTTTTTGGGCATTTGCTGGACTTCACCAAATGGCTCTAAGTCGGTTGCCATTCGTTTGAGCAAAGTTTCTGCTAGGTCGCTGTGTTGAATTTCCCGACCTCGGAACATCACAGTGGCTTTGACTTTATCACCATCTTTCAAAAAGCGCTCTGCTTGCTTAACACGCACATTGTAGTCATGTTCTTCTATTTTGTAGCGCATCTTCACTTCTTTGACGTCAGCGGTGTGCTGCTTTTTCCGGGCTTCCCGCGCTTTCTTCTCCTGCTCAAATTTGTATTTGCCATAGTCCATAATTCGACAAACCGGCGGGTCAGCCTTGTCACTGAGTAGCACCAGATCAAGCTCTTTTTCTTCTGCTAGTTGCAGTGCTTCCTGAGGAGTGATAATTCCTAGTTGGGCGCCATCAGTATCAATGACTCGAATTTTCGGGAAGCGAATTCGTTCGTTAATTTGGGGCAGATCGCGAGTTCTTTTTTTCTCAATCACAGGCGTCATGTATGATTTTTGGGGGCTGTTTGGTTGTAAAGAATTGGACTTGGTGTTGAATAATACGCCTCAGGAGCAATCAAACGATGCTGCTTCCTGAGGACTCTGACTCAAAAAGTAAGGTATAGTTCTATGGTAGCTAATCCATAAAGTGGTTTATTGATTGTTGTATATGTCATTCTACTCACTGTGAGAGAATTTCTGCCCAATAGTTAATCTAAATTACACAACAGTTATAAACTTTAACTATTGTAACATCTCAAACATACTTATCAAAAAACGTATATTTATACTCAAAAAGATGAAATTGTACTTATCATCAATTAAGTCTAATAAATTTATCTATATATATCTAGATAGGCTTTTGTCGCTAGACAAGAGTAACAATTGATTGAAAAGCATTAACAAGTTGCGATCGCCTGAAAATAAAAATAAACTGATAAATTGGAGGTAAGTGTGACCGCTCAGGTACACTGGCAGCAAAAAGTTGGTAATCAAAGAGACTGGATTTGGCGGGGTAGGCAAATCCGCTACACGTATATTCGCCCTAGGGAAAATAATCACTCAGACACACCTTTAATTTTGCTGCATGGATTTGGCGCATCAATTGGTCATTGGCGACACAATTTAGAAGTATTAGGCTCGCGCCATACAGTATATGCTTTAGATCTGCTGGGTTTTGGCGCTTCCGAAAAAGCCCCTGTGAATTATAGCGTCGAACTATGGGCAGAGCAAGTTTACGACTTTTGGCAAGCATTTATCCGTCAACCAGTGGTATTAATCGGTAATTCCAATGGTTCGCTGATTTCCTTAGCGATCGCTGCCGCTCATCCGGAAATGGTGCAGGGAATCGTGATGATGAGTTTACCCGACCCGTCATTAGAGCAAGAAGCGATCCCGGCTTTCCTCAGACCGGTAGTCATGGCAATCAAAAACCTTGTCGCTTCCCCCTTAATCCTCAAACCGATATTTCACTTTATCCGGCAGCCTGGTATTTTGCGTCGTTGGGCAAGTATTGCTTATGCGAATCCAGAAGCGATCACCGATGAATTAATCGAAATTTTAGCAGGTCCACCTCAAGACCGGGGTTCTGCCCGTGCTTTTAGTGCTTTATTTAAAGCAGCAATCGGTGTGAACTTTAGTCCTAATGTCAAGAAAGTGTTACCAACCTTAACAATTCCCATGCTGTTAATTTGGGGACAAAAAGACCGATTTGTTCCTCCAGTACTTGCGAATCGATTTACTCAGTACAACGATAAATTGCAACTGCTAAACCTAGAAGATGTAGGTCATTGTCCCCATGACGAATGTCCAGAACGAGTCAACCTTGCTATTTTAGATTGGATTGAGACATGTAGTGAGCCAGCGCGGTCTTCTCCCAAAGGGAGACGCCAAGGGTGATGGGGGTTTCCCCCATGAGCGACTTCAGAACCCGTTCGCGCAGCGTCTCGAAGAGAAGGGTGAGCGCTTTAGTGCTCTTAAAGCAGAGGACTAAAGTCCTCACTACGAGTTCTCAACCAATTGTCACTTGAGCAGTATCAACACCAGTAGCGCCACTAACCGATTGCGCGACAGAAACCATCTTGTTTAAAATATCTTGGCTGGGAACTTTGCCTTTTAAGACTACAGTTCCGCTAGTTTGAGCAACCCAGAGTGTATCAACGTCATCGAGTTGGTCATCTTGATCGAAGGCTAAAGCAACGCGCTTTGCCAAACCACTCTGATCGTACTCTCCATTCAACCCTACCCGCTCTGGGGGAATTGATTTCGTAGCAGCAGGAGCAGCAGTAGTAACAGCTTGTGGTACTGACTGTGGTTCAGGATTTACTTGTGCATTTTGGGGTTTTTCCATGCCAAAAAGTCTTTTTAACCAACTCATAAACGCTTTTCTCCTATGAAAAATTCATCATCAGTTGAGTATAAAAGCTGTCAGATAAAATCGACATCTATCTATGAAAAGAGAATAATCTAGTTTGCGGTATGATTTCCGCACAACTTCCAAAAAAGAACTGTAAAAAATACATGCTATTAGTTTAGACTAAAAATTTAGTAGTTACGTATAACGTAGATAGAAAATGATGTCTGCGTTGAAAAAATGTCGCCCTAGCCAAAACAGCCGCGAAGATGAAACACACTCTTTCTGTTCTTGTAGAAGATGAAGCGGGAGTTCTTTCCCGAATTTCTAGTTTATTTGCCCGTCGCGGTTTTAATATTGAAAGCCTTGCCGTTGGTCCTGCGGAGCAGGGAGGAGTCTCGCGGATTACAATGGTTGTACCAGGTGACGATCGCGTAATCGAGCAACTCACCAAGCAACTATACAAGTTAGTCAATGTCCTGAAAGTGCAAGACATTACCGAGACTCCTTGTGTAGAGCGAGAATTGATGCTGCTGAAGGTAAACGCTAATAGCAGCAACCGTGGAGAAATTATCGAATTATCTCAGATTTTTCGCTCGCGAGTCGTAGATGTAGCGGAAGATTCCCTAACTTTGGAAGTTGTGGGCGATCCAGGTAAAATGGTAGCGATCGTCCAAGTGTTACAAAAATTTGGTTTAAAGGAAATAGCCAGAACAGGCAAAATTTCTTTAATTCGTGAGTCAGGTGTCAATACCGAATTGCTCAAGTCTTTAGAAGCAAAAGTTTAGTTAGTTGACATCCTCCCCACCCTACCTAGCGGTTGAGGGTGGGGATTCACTCATATTGCTCTTAAATAAATCGCTTATTTATTGCCATTTTGCTTCCACTCTGAATCTTGCGTAATCGGTATATCTAACCAATCGCTTAATTCATGTGCTAGCCATTCAAGTTCAACTTCAGATTTGACAATACCATTATTAATACCTATTTCATACTTCTGGACTCCTGCCCAAATATCTAATTGCGCTGGCACTTGAAAGCGGTTTCCTTCCAAGTCTTTGGTAAAGTGGGTGGAAGTGTAAACCAACTTAGTAATATCTTGTGTTAGGGATGGACGTTGATAAAAGTTCAATCCAAATATCTTTGTAGTGAAGGCAATTTGCTGCTTTGTCAAGTGCAATCCCGTACTTTTGAATAAAGGAAACAGTAGCGCATATGCCAGATGAAAGCCAGCACCCCAAAAAGGAAGAGAGAATAAGCCAAAGATAACATTGACTGGAATTGGAGCGGCAAGAGCGGCAGTTGTCCAAAAAAAGATAAACGAATTCCAAGCGATCGCAAACAAACCCGTGAACACCATCGATGACTGAAAGCCAGCCGGAGGAATCAAAATTAAGAGCGAATCTCTATCCTTGGTAAGTTGAATTTTACTACCACTTGGTTTAGTTATAACTAAACTACTGATTCTTGGTTGTGAATCATCCAAAGCTGCAAGTGCTTCAACAGCAGAACTCAAACGCTTTTCTAAACTCGGTTCAGTCATCCACCGCAACCAATCAGTAAAAGCGGGACTGAGATTAGCGATATGCTCAAATGAAATGCGAAAATCATGAAGGGGTAAATCTGCTGGGTGCAAACCCGTGACCAAGTAAATTAACGTTGCACCTAAACTATAAAGGTCAGAGGCGCAGGTTGCGCGATCGCCAAATTGTTCGGGTGGCATGTAACCGTATGTTCCCACCACAGTTCGAGTTCCGCTTTCTTTGGCAACAGTTTGCACCGAGCCAAAATCTACAAGGTACACTTTAGCTGGACTATTAAGAATGCGATCGCCCAATAAAATATTGCTAGGCTTAATATCGCGGTGAATTACTCTTGGATGCAAAGAGTGCAAGTAAATCAGAATGGATAAAAGCAATGAAGCAATTTCTTTTACTTCCGCTTCCGTAAAACTACGTCCTGCTTTTAAATATTGCTCTAAAGTTTGTGCCGGGATATAAGACTGGACTAAAGCAAATCCTTTAATATAAGATGAATTTACCTCAAAATAGTCTAAATAGCGCGGAATACAGGGATGAGACAAGGATTTTAACGTTTCAGCTTCGCGTTCAAACAGCTTGAGATCGTCCCATTCAAAATCACTGTTAAAAGAAAGTAACTTGATTACAACTAATTCCTCAGTTTCCAAGTTACGGGCTAAAAGCGATCGCCGTCCTGCCTTTTTTCCTAACTGTTGCTGAATTTGATAGCGTGAAGCCAAGCGATCGCCTAATATTTGACCATTCATCACAAAAAACAAGGGTAAAGGGTAAAGGGCAAAGGGCAAGGGTTAAGGGCAAATCTTATTCTCTGCCTCAAGCCAGACTGCCCCCTTCCCCCTGCCTAAGAAAGCCGGATTGCCCCCTTCCCTTTTAATTTAATTGTAGAATCCTACTATGCCCTCCCAACTTTGGCCCTACATTACTCCTGGTATCCCCGATGAGTTATTTGAAAGCTTACCCGGAATTCCTCTTTCACAGCGCGAAATTCGTCTGTTGTTGATAGCTCAACTGCGGCTTTTACCCAATTCAGTGTTGTGGGATATTGGCGCGGGAACAGGTACAATTCCGGTAGAAGTGGGGCTGTTGTGTCCTGAGGGTCAGATTATCGCTGTAGAACGAGATGAAGAAGTAGCCAACTTGATTCGACGCAATTGCGATCGCTTTTCAGTCAAGAATGTTGAAGTCATTGAAGGTAGTGCCCCAGAGTGTTTAGACAATTTGAAACAGAAACCCGATCGCGTCTGCATTGAATCCGGACGTTCCATCCAAGAAATTTTGCCAGCAGTCTGGCATTATTTACCATCATCCGGTCGAGTTGTCGCCACAGCTGCTAGTCTAGAAACTTTGTATGCTATTTCTCAAAGCTTTTCTCAACTGCAAGCTCGGAATGTTGAAGTTGTCCAATCGGCAATAAATCGCTTAGAAACACGTGGCTATTCGCAAACCTTTGCAGCCGTCGATCCAATTTTTATCCTCAGTGGTGAGAAACTAGACTAAATCTGAAGGATGAAGGCTGTCCTAGCAGCGTCTCCAAAGGAGAAGGATAAAGGATAAATAACAACCAAACTTCAAACTTCATCCTTTTTACTTCACACTTATATCTATGCCTTGGTCTCGAATTATTAGTGGAATTGTGGCGATCGCCGTTGCTTTAAGTGCAACCCTTTTAGGGGGCTGGTACTTTACTATTATGTTTGCTTTGATTATCTTTTTGGGTCAACAGGAATATTTTGAGTTAGTGCGAAGCAAAGGGATCGCTCCTGCCGCTAAAACTACTCTTGTTGCCAGCCAAGCTTTGTTAGTGATTTGTACTCTTAATGGCTCTTTAGCTGATGCTGTCACACCATTGGCTGGCACATTTATTTGTTTTTACTTATTGTTTCAGCCGAAGATGGCAACCATCGCGGATATTTCCGCTTCGATTATGGGCTTATTTTACACAGGTTATTTGCCCAGCTACTGGGTAAGGTTACGCGCAATTGATAGTGAAGGTATCAACAATTTACCTTTAGGTGGCTACTTAGCCCCAGATTGGCTAGATATTGTTCAGAAAGGAAATTTTTCTTTTCTACCACAAGGTTTAACAGCAACAGCGCTGACCTTCCTCTGTATTTGGTCAGCTGACATCGGAGCTTACACTTTTGGCAAATTCTTCGGTAAAACTCCCCTATCTGATATCAGCCCGAAAAAAACCGTTGAAGGAGCAGTATTTGGCATTAGCGCTAGCGTTCTGGTAGCCGTTATCGGAGCTTATTTTCTTAACTGGTCAAAACCTCCTTTGACTGGTATAGCGCTGGGTTTACTCATTGGGATCGCTAGTCTTTTGGGCGACCTTACAGAATCCATGCTTAAACGTGATGCTGGGGTAAAAGATTCTGGGCAATTAATCCCCGGTCACGGCGGCATTTTAGATCGTACTGATAGTTATATTTTTACCGCTCCTTTAGTTTACTACTTCGTCACACTCGTATTGCCATTGCTAGAAACTAGGGGTTAGGGCAATGGGCAATTTTGCCCTTGGGGGAGCAGGGAGCGCAGAGAGTGCAGGGAGCAAAATAATTCTTTTTTCACCCTGCCCAATGCCTAATGCCGATAAGAAAAAATCAACAATAATTATTTGAAGTTTTTAATTCTTAATCATTAGGGATTAACCTTAATCCCTCCGCGACAAACTAGTTTACCTGGAATCAGCGTTAATTCTTGGATATCCACATCTGAACCTAGATCCAGATAGTGTCCTTGATTCCCCTCTGTAAGCATTGCTGTGCCCTGTTTTATTTGGATTTGTGACAGTTGCAATTCATGAGGGCTGAGTAATTCGAGGCTTAGACTCATCTCAATCGTGGTGGGATTGGTTACGTCTGTATGAATTCCGGAAACTACCAAATTCTGATTTGCAAGAGAAATTTTTTGCCACGCAGTTGGCTTGGAATTTGGGCTGTGTTCTGGTAATAGTTTTAGCAGGAGGTCATTTAAAGCAGTCGATAATAATTCCGATGAGAGAGACGCTTTTAGATCCTCCTCCTTCAGAATTAACTCGCCAACTACTGGTACTGTTTCCAACAGTCGTAGTGGTTGTCCCTTGAGTACTGCGCCGATGTTTATCCTGATATTTTCTGCCTTGAGTAAAATTTGTGTGAGATGGAGACCTTGATAAATCGCATGATTAGCAAAAATAGATACTCCAGAAATGCGACCAGAAAGAAGTTGACGATCGCTTGCTTGAATTTCCACTTCCAGTTGCGATATTTGGCTGACTTGCGAGCGTAACCACAGCGAGAGTGCTGTTTTTAGTACATTTGTGATGATGCCTATCTTCTGGGGATTTTTGGGGGATGAATTTTCTTTATGCATCTAATCAACTTTTTGATAAGTATCCATATGACAACCAATTCAGCGCTCAAACAGAATTCAACTGTAACATTTGTGGCTATCACCAAGAAAGTGCAATTATTATATATACTTTAAACTTTCAAAAAATAATAAGTAATTTCAACATGGAGGAAAGGCTACAAAAGATTTTATCTCAATGGGGTATAGCCTCAAGACGCGAAGCCGAAGAAATGATTGTGCGATCGCGGGTGCGGATCAATGGCACTTTAGCGCACTTAGGTCAAAAAGCTGACCCCCTCATAGATACCATCACAGTAGATGGTAAACCGATAAGTAGTCTTCTGCGTCCAGCTTTAATTTATCTGTTACTACACAAACCGGCTGGCATAGTTTCCACCTGCGAAGATCCCCAAGGACGACCAACAGTTCTGCATCTACTACCGAAAGAATTAAGAGAAAATCAAGGCATTCATCCAGTTGGTCGTTTAGATGCATACTCTACAGGGGCATTAATACTTACAAATGATGGAAACTTGACATTTGGTTTAACTCATCCGAGGTACAGTATTCCTAAGACTTATCGTGTTTTGGTAAAAGGTCATCCTCCAGAATCAGTGTTACAAAAATGGCGTCAGGGTGTGATGCTGGAGGGTAAAAAAACGCGATCGGCGCAAGTGCGTCTAAGAGAAAGTTTGGCAGATGAAAGCTGCCTAGAAATTATTTTAAAGGAGGGAAAAAATCGTCAGATTCGCCGTGTAGCCCAACTGCTGGGATACCCAGTGATTAAGCTGCACCGCACAGCCATAGGTCCAATTCAATTAGAAAACCCCGGAGAACCTTCTTTAGCTGAAGGTTCATATCGTTCCCTAAAAGATGATGAGATTCGCTTTTTGCAAGAGCAAATTAAGCACATACCTATTAATGATTCAGCTGGGTTTAGGAGCATCAAACAATGATGAAATTGCAAAAAAGCAAAGACGACGATCAACCAATAGTTTCTGTAGAGGAATTAAGAGCCGAAAAATTGGCTTCCTTGGGTGGTCAACTTTGGGCAAAACGGACTGAACAAGGTTTATCCTTGGATGAAATGGTCGTATTAACCATGATTTCCCGCCGATTGTTGCAAGCGATCGAAGAAGGTAATTTAGATGATTTGCCAGAACCAATTTATCTTCGCGGTTTAATTAGGCAATTTGCTGATGCACTGGGATTGGATGGAGCGGAATTTGCTAAGAGTTTCCCCGTCGGCTCAAATCGCGTTAACCTTACACCTGGTTGGAAACCTACACCCTTCGGTCAACTGCTCCGTCCTTTTCATCTTTATGTGCTTTACATCGCTGTGATTGTCTGTTCTGTTAGCGGTTTATCTAAATTATTGAATAATGCCGCTATCGAAGCCAAAAATAGCCAAAGCACCGAAAAAGCAGAAATTAAACCCAAGCAAACACAGCCAGAACTTCAACCTGTTAGCAATATCAGCAGTAACGGACAGGCAGTCCAGATTGGTGTCACCTTAAAGGAGAAATCTTGGATTCGCGTAGTCGCTGATGGCAAAACTCAATTTGAAGGGGAATTGCCACAAGGAACTCAACGCACTTGGAAAGCTCAAGATCAACTGACAGTTCGAGCCGGCAACGCTGGGGGTGTGTTCGTCAGTGTCAATAAAGAGCAAGCCAAGCCAATGGGAGACCCTGGGAAAGTCAAAGAAGTCATAGTTGCAGCCAAGCCTGGGACTTGAGGAGAGAGGGGGGATGGGGAGAGGGGGG
>NZ_JAOWRF010000260.1 GCF_025753815.1 Plectonema radiosum NIES-515
CCACCACTCCCCACTCTCTAATTTTTAAACTCGACCTCGGAGAAACTGTGCCATTTCGTTAGGAGTTGGTGACATCTCCAAAGCTGTTTCTTCAGTAATGCGACCTTCTTGATAAAGGTTCAGCAGAGATTGGTTCATTGTAATCATGCCGTCAAAACCAGCTTGCTTCATCAGCTCGCCAATTTCATCATATTTACCGTCTTTTACCCATTCTTTAACTGCGTCGGTATTAATTAGGATATCGTGGAAAGCAGCACGCTTGCCATCAGTGGTGCGACACAAACCTTGAGCAATTACTGTCACCAAAGACTCCGCAAGCGCTACCCGCATCGCATCCTGTTCTCCAGCCGAGAAAAGATTAAGAATTCTTTCAATCGTTTTCACTGCGCTGTTGGTGTGGAGGGTTCCCATGACCAAGTGACCTGTTTGAGCAGCTTTTAGGGCAGTGTTGACCGTTTCTTTATCCCGCATTTCCCCGACCAGAATCAAATCTGGGTCTTCCCGCAAAGCTGCTTTTAAAGCGTTGTCAAATTTTCGGGTATGCATTCCTACTTCCCGTTGTTTAACCAACGACTTTTGGCTTTTGTGGACAAATTCGATTGGATCTTCAATGGTGATGATGTGTTTAGCCATCTGCTTATTAATGTAATCAACCATTGCTGCCATTGTGGTGGATTTACCAGAACCAGTCGGACCGGTCACCAAAATCAAACCTTTATGGTGGTGGCAGATATCGCGAAAAACTGAAGGCAAGTTTAATTGTTCCATAGTCAGGATTTTCAGCGGAATTAACCGCATCACCATCGCATAGCCTTTGAGAGAGTCAAAGATATTAATCCGCACACGGGCAAAGTCGTACTGAGTTGCTCCATCAAATTCGAGATTTTCTTCAAAGTGCTTAATTTCTGCTTCCGTCAGCACCTCCCGCACCCAACTGATAAAAGTCTCTTTATCGGTTTCTGGATATTCTGTTGGCTGCATTTCTCCTCGGTTGCGGAAGCGAGGCACTTCACCCACACCCAAATGAATATCAGAAAAACCTTTATCGTAAGCTTCTTTAATCAATTGGGATAAAGTCATTCCCGTGCTGCTTTTCGGACGAGCTACACCGGACATTGGGGGTGGAGTACCCGGACGATGAGAGGCAGTTGCAGCTGGGGGTGGAGGTGGTGCCGCATTCATCGGGGTAGGGTTGGCACTATTTCTTGGTGTCATGTCCAGGGTTTGGGTAGCCTGACGCTGGGTACTTAAGGTTGCTGGTGGTGGTGGGGGCAGTGGTGGGATATTACGGGCTGCGATCGGTGTAGAATTTGCTGGATGCTGTGATTGTGTCATATATCTTCAAATTAATCTGGGTCTTGTTTTATAGATGGAATTAGCAGCTAGTTTTGGTTCTAAAAATCGGCTTTTAATGAGGTAGACGTGCAATTAAAGCGCGATCAGGAGCGATCGCACCCCAGCCTACTTACTCACTGGGGAATGGGATAGGGCAAATAAATGTCTATCAACTGTTTTATCTTTTCTGCCTTCACTTGTATCCCTTTTTTATAAATTCGACTAGCTTTCAGTTCAATAAAAAATTTATTATCCCTGATATAGACTGGTTTAACACATCAATGCCAGCAAATATGTACAGTACTTATACGCAGAAACTACGTGTCGATTAATTGAGACTTTGAATGTAAATATACTCATCTAAAGATGATAAATTTTTCTTAGGCATTTATACATCTAGCTAGGAAATAACAGCCAAAGCAATAGCTGATAAATTGTTCTGCCTAATCAGAGAGATTATGAGAACCTATGTTGTTTTTCATAAGATATGTTAAGCAGAAATTATGTTTAGTGCTGAGAACGCACCCGATTAATTAATACTTTTACCTTCTACTCCTTAAGGTAGATGCTGAGAAGGGGTAGTAAATAAAATGCTTATCAGGGCATTTATCGATGATCCCCAGAGCTTAACTGTAAAGTTTATTAACTAAATGCTCATTTACCCGATTGGCTTTTATATACTTAAGTTCATTCACCTATCGAATTTGCTTTAAACAAGCAAGATAAATTTTTTCACACTTTTTTGGGAGGAAAATTCATGGTTGCAGCTCAAATGTCTAATGATAGCAAAACCCAGTCTTTGTTAATGATTAAAAGCTTTTTAATCTGGTCTTTCACCTTGGCAGTATGCTTGCTGGTTGTTGGTTTTCCTTTAGTTGTCTTGATGGCTACGATCGGATGTTTGTTGTCGATTGTCTTGCAATCTGTGATGCCTGTTAGTGCTGTTTTGTTGGTTGCTGGTGGTTTGATTTTGTTTAATGTAATGGCTGTTGTTTTCGCTGCTGGGATGTTAACTCTCAAGGGTGTTCACCCAAATCAAGTCAGATGGTTAAACTGGCTACATGGAGAGGCAGATGAAACACAAACTACCGTCTACGCTGCTTGTCCTTTAACTTGTGATGTCAAAGTATAATTATCACTACCATATTCGACAAACAGTTCATCTGCCCGGTAAAGCCGGGTTTTTTCATGTTTATTAATCTTCAAGCTAATATAGTAGACTTAAAATTGAAGCAGATACTTGTGCTGAATTTGTTGGCTCAGGTCAGTTGAATCGGGAACTTGCACCTTCTCTGCAACAAGTTATCGAATAAAAACACCTTTGACTCGGAAAAGTCGCGATCGCATATAAACTAAACAACGTACCAGTTTTGGTTCTCAAACCCAGGTGGGTAGTACTTTTGTGCAAACAAAGGATCTTTAGCGTTGTTCTCAAGTCTCAGCGTCGAAATGTCTTGGATTTTATGACATCAGCAGTGAGTGCTGACTATGTTGGGAAAGCCTCTCCTTCTTTGCTCCCTAAAGAAAATATTAAACTTAAAAATCAAGCATCTCAAACTCTTACTCTCTGCTACGAGTGCGTGAGATAAATTCATATTCCCATAGCCGCAACGCCAATTTTTTTATTATTTCCCATGTCACACCCTAGATAAAATCGCTTATTATACTGAAATCATACTCAGTTCAAATGAACATTTACTGCACTAACCCTAACTGTCGGTATCCGGAAAACCCAGTCCCTGATGAGTTCCGCAATCTTCGGAACCACCAGCAGAGATACTGTAGTAGCTGTGGAATGACTGTAATTCTGAAGACTCGTTACCTACCCTTAGAGCAAATAGGGTGGGGAGGATTTGGCAAGACATTTCGCTCATGGGATGCTCACCTTCAGCAGCAGTGTGTTGTCAAGCAGTTGCAGCCGAGAAATACTTTTAGAAAGACTTTTTCACACTCCGAGCTTGAATCTATAAAAAAGTCTTTCGAGGAAGAGGCAAGAGCCTTGAGAGATATCAAGCATGAACAAATTCCTCAACTGTATGATTACTTTGAATTGCCAGCACCAAATGAATCACAAGAAGAATTCCGCAAAGAATTATTTTATTTAGTGCAAGAATATGTCCAAGGGGAAACTTTGGATAAGGAACTTAACAAGAAAGGTCGATTTTCCGAAGCTGAAGTTTTGCAGGATTTAGGACAACTCCTGAACGTACTCAAGTACATACATGAAAAAAAACAAGTTATTCATCGGGATATCAAACTTTCTAATATCATTCGCAACGAAAATGGAACGCTTTATTTGATAGATTTTGGTGCTGCGGTAAAGCGTAAATTAGAGCCAAAAATACCTGTTGAGCAATCAATTGCAATGGGAACTCCCATATTTGCACCACCAGAGCAACTAGCTGGGAAAGGAATATTTCCTTCTTCAGATTTATATTCTTTAGCTGCTACCTGTATTTGTTTGCTTACAGGTAGAAATGTAAATGAGCTTTGGAATCAAAATAGGTGGATTTGGAGAGAATATGTGAGTGTAAACGACAATCTGGCAGACATTTTAGATCGGATGCTCTCATATCAACCAGAGGAACGTTATGAGTCTGCTGAACAAATAATTTCTGCTCTTTCTGGGGAAATATCGCTAAATCCAAATTCAAAGCCTTCGGGTGCTGGGGAAGAACCTGATTATCCGACAATTAGCGATCGCACAAGTTTTCACTCTCAGATAAATCGGCTGATTAAGAAACTATTTTTGCCGATTGGATTAGTTTTATTAGGAAGCGCGATCGCATTCTTAATTCCCTGGTTGATGCATCCCCCTATTTGCGATTTTCAAAATAAAAATGGATTCAGTTGCGGTGAGGCAATTTTGATTCCCAAAAATCCCATGATTTCTGACGCAATTTTTGCTGACAAGGAAAGAGGAAGCACTGCATTTGGGCAAAAAGATTTCAACCAAGCTATTCTATATTTACAAAAATACCTTGCTTCTAATCAAAATGACCCAGAAGCTCGAATTTATTTAAATAATGCGAAGGCAGCTCTCACAAATAATCCTCTGAAAATTGCCGTTACTGTTCCAATTATTGACGATCAGCTTAATGGGTCAAATGACATTGCCGAACAAATGTTACGCGGATTTGCTCACGTTCAAGATAATATTAACCAAAATAAAGGGATTAACGGAAGACTGCTGTTTCTGGAAATTGCGAGTACAGGTTGGGAGAAGAAGAAAATTAGGCAAATAGCTGATGCGATCGCTACTCAAGAAAATATCTTAGGAGTCATCGGTTATTACACCAGCGATAGCATACAAGAAGCAGCACCAGCTTATGATAGTAAAATGGTGGTTATATCTCCTACGAGTACTGCTGTTAGAGATTCTACTTTTAAATTAAATAACTATATTTTTCGCGTATCTCCAGATAACTCGGCTGCGGCTGATAAACTAATTAAATATATCGTGTATCACAATTTGAATAAAATAGCGATTTTTTATGAGCCTAATGAAACATTTGCTGCATCTTTAAAGAAAGAATTTGAAAGTGTTGTCTGGGACAAGAAAAAGCAGCTTGTTAACGAATGTCGGGTAATTCAAAGCACTACTGAAGTCTTAAATTGTTTGCGACAAGCAAAAGAACGTAATGCAGAAGTAATCATGTTAGCCTTTAGCGATAAAGTGGCACGAATTGCGGCAACACTTATCATTAATCAAAGCGAAGATATCACAATACTCGGTGCAGATACTCCATATCTCGAAACTGTCAGCCAAACTAATATTTCACCAGATAAACTAAGAATAGCCATTCGCTGGCATAGAAGTAATAGTGCTAACTCTAAGTTTGAGCAGGAATCTGTGAAGCTTTGGGGAACTGGAGATGTGAACTGGCGAACTGCAATGTCTTATGATGCTACGATGGCGATGGTTGAAGCACTCAAACGCACTCAGGGTAATTATACTCGTCAGCGGCTTTACGAAGCGTTGAAGAATCATGCTTTTTCAGCCGATGGTGTAACTGCAAAGGTGGAATTTAACGATTTAGGCGATCGCAAACCATTACCGGGTATCGGTGTCTTAGTTAAAGTTGAAAATAACAGGTTTGTTGTCGATAAAACATCATACAACTAATCAAGTTATAAATAGTTAGAAATATTTCCGCCTACCCACTTATATCAACATCGACTTCCCAAACAACGCACCTGTTCGTCTGTAATTTCGGATTCATAGCAGGTGTAGATTTAGACTTATGAATCAATAAATACATAGATAATTTTTTTATTATAGCGGGTTGCCGGGGGTAATGCAATACAGAACCTCACCACCTTCCCCTCTCGAAAACATCCCAGAGGGGTGTCCGGAACTCCCTGTGTGAGGTTTTATGTCCCTCACTCAACCCTTGACCGCTATATTTTCCATGTCATAGGCTAGGTAAAATGCCTTATTATACTGAAATCATACTCAGTTCAAATGAACATTTACTGCACTAATCCTAACTGCCCCCATCCGGAAAACCCAGTCCCTAATGAGTTCCGCAATTTTAGGAGCCACCAGCCGAGATACTGTAGTAGCTGTAGAATGGATTTAATTTTGAAGACTCGTTACCTACCCTTAGAGCAAATAGGCTGGGGAGGATTTGGCAAGACATTTCGCACTTGGGATGCTCATCTTGAGCAGCAGTGTGTTGTCAAGCAGTTGCAGCCAAGAAATACTTCGGGAAATCCTTTTTCATCGTCGGAGCTTGAATCGATAAAAAGGTTATTTGAAAAAGAAGCAAAAACTTTGAGGGATCTCAGGCACGAACAAATTCCTCAACTGTATGATTACTTTGAATTGCCGACACCTTCTAATTCACAAGAAGAATTATTTTATTTAGTACAGCAATATATCCAAGGTAAAACTTTGGCTCAGGAACTCAACACTAGAAGTCGATTTTCTGAAGATGAAGTTGTGCGGGATTTACGACAAATCCTAAATGTACTAAACTACATACATGAACCAAGAAGAAGAGTCATCCATCGAGATATAAAACCTTCTAATATCATTCGTGACGAAAATGGAAAGCTCTATTTAATTGATTTTGGTGCGGTGAAACGGCAATTGGAACCAGGAGTACCTGTTGAGCAATCAATGGCAATAAGAACTCCGATATTTGCACCACCAGAACAACTATCTGGTGGAGAAATATTTCCTTGTTCAGATTTATATTCTTTAGCTGTAACCTGTCTTTGTTTGCTTACAGGTAGAAGTGCAAATGAGCTGAAAAATCAAGATAGGTGGATTTGGAAAGAATATGTTAATGTAAACGACAATTTGGCAGACATTTTAGATCGGATGTTGTCATATCAACCAGAGGATCGTTATAAGTCTGCTGAGAATGTAATTACTGCTCTTTCTGGGCAAATATCGCTAAATCAAAATTCTTCGGGGAATAGGGAAAATCCGCGTAAACGTGAAGAATTTAATGATCCGACAATTCACGAGAAGACAAGTTTTTATTTGAGGCTTTATAGGCTGATTAAGAAAGTATTTTTACCAATGGGATTAGTAGTATTAGGAAGCGCGATCGCACTCTTAATTCACTGGTGGACGCATCCCCCTATTTGCGATTTTCAAAATCAATCGGGCTTTAGCTGCGGAGAACAAATTCTGATTCCGCAAAATCCCAATATTACCAACACGATTTTTGCTGACAAGCAGAGAGGAACAGACGCATTTAGGCACGAAAAATTCGATGAAGCTATTGTATATTTTAAAAGATACCTGACGGCAAATAAAAATGATCCAGAAGCACGGATTTATCTAAACAATTCTCAGGCAGCTCTGACAAATAATCCTCTGAAAATTGCAGCTAGTGTTGCGATTATTGACGATACGCTTAATAGCTCAAATATTCTTGCAGAACAAATGCTGCGTGGACTGGCACACGTTCAAGATAATATTAATCAAAATAAGGGCATTAACGGAAGATTACTGTTCATTGAAATTGCTAGTTATTTCGGTCATAAAGAGAAAATTAAGCGAATCGCTGATGCGATCGCTAGCAAAGAAAGTATCTTAGGAGTTATCGGTTATTATACCAGCGAAGACACAATAGAAACAGCACCATCTTATGATGGTAAAATGGTGGTTATATCTCCTACAAGTGCTGCTGTCAGAGATTCTAATTTTCCATTATTCAGTAAGTACGTTTTCCGCACAACTCCAGATAACTCGGCTGTGGCTGGAAAATTAGTTGAATATATGCGACATCAAAGACGTAAAAAAACAGCAATTTTTTATGAACCTAATGAAAAATATACCATATCTTTTATGCAAGAATTCAAAAACGTTCTCTTCCAGAATCAGGGAGAGGTTGTTAATGAGTGTCAAGTGACTCAAACTCTTAGTGAAGCATTGAATTGTTTGCAACAAGCGAAACAAAGTAATGCAGAGGTAATTTTGTTAGCTTTGAGTCAGAAAGTGGCAGACAATGTGATAATAGCTATTATTAACCAAAGTGAAAATATCACCATACTAGGTGGAGCTCCTCTATACAGTGAGAGTGTAAGTCAAGCTAATATTCCAGTTGATAAACTGAGGAGTGTTATTCCCTGGCATAGAAGTAATGGTACTAAGTCTAAGTTTGAACTGGAATCTGCGAAGCTTTGGGGAACTGGAGATGTGAACTGGCGAACTGCAATGTCTTATGATGCTACGATGGCAATGGTTGAAGCACTCAAACGCAGTCAGGGGAATTACACTCGTCAGAGGCTCTACGAAGCTTTGAAGAATCCTGCTTTTTCAGCTGAAGGTGCAACTGCAAAGGTGGAATTTAACGATTTAGGCGATCGCAAACCATTACCCGGTATCGGTGTCTTGGTTAAAGTTGAAAATAACAGGTTTGTTGTGGATCAAACACAATATAATTAACTTACTATAAATTACTCGCCATTTATCCTACACAAACGCTCTGGATGGAAATGTCTTCCGATAGGGATATTGCCTCCCAAATTATATCATGACAGGCTTATCACATATATTAGACATCTCCAGAAAAAATGTAGAGACGTTCCGCCGGAACGTCTCTACGAGGGTTTCGGGCAACGCATAATAAGCATAGTGGTCAATGTCTATTGTAGAGACGTCCGCTATTAGACATCTCCCGAAAAAATGTAGAGACGCGAAATACGAAGTCTCTACGAGGGTTTCGGGCAACGCATAATAAGCATAGTGGTCAATGTCTATTGTAGAGACGTCCGCTATTAGACATCTCCAGAAAAAATGTAGAGACGCGAAATACGAAGTCTCTACGAGGGTTTCGGGCAACGCATAATAAGCATAGTGGTCGATGTCTATTGATTAGACGTTCCGCTATTGTAGAGACGTTCCGGCGGAACGTCTCTACGAGGGTTGCGATGTTTCTATTAGTTAATTAACCGGACATAATCTTATATCAGAGGAACAATAAAAAGATTACAAATTACTCGGTATCGTTTTAAATCTCTTTTCGGAACCCAGGGAATAATCCTCTAATTTAAAGTCAGCAAAAGGCTTCTTCTCTAACCTATTTCTTAACGCTTCATCTAAAACCACACCTTCTGATTGCTTCTTCACACCAATAATAATAATACTTCTTTGATAAGCTGTGGAATCTTGATTTGCTTGACAATCACTCCGCTGAAATTGTCCCATATTTAACAACCGATAACCTTCCACGCTTCTGGTATTGCCAAATATTTTCTTAACTAAAAGTTGTAATTGCTGAGAACGTTCAAAAGCTCTTTTTTCTTCTACTTCTACATTCCCCTCACAAGAAGCTGTACCCACAGAGATAATTTCACTCGGATTTTCCATTATTCTCTGAATGCCTTCTTCTTCTAAATTAGACTTTAAAGAGTCCAACTTAATCAGTTCGTCGTTATATTTAACTTGATAATTACTGCCAAGCTGCCATTTATATTCTACTGATAAAACCGCAACGTTAAATTCAGCAACTCTACCTTGACTATCTTTACCTTCTTCATAAGGAAAGTAATCAACTTTGCCTTTTCTTTCTGGTGCTTGTCCGTAATCTTCAGGTAACGAAGCTAATTTAGAAGAACGAGTTGCTAAAGCAACTAAACCTAATAATCCTAACGATACCAGCAACGCCGCAAATAATGCAAATAAAGGAACTTTTTCCGGCTGCTTTTCTGGCTGCGGTGGTAAAGTCGTCGTAGTTGGTTGTGGTAATTGGGCAGTTTTTGGACTGCCCACAATATTTACAGTCGCAATAGTTCCTGTTAATTGTTGCTCAATTGCCTCCAAGCGTTTTATAATATCCTGAGCGGTAGCTGGACGCTGATTTACATCCCGCACCATCAGGGAATCAATCAAAGTCAACAGTAAAGGTGAGATTTGCATGGCATGATTTTGCCAATGCAATACGTTATGATGGCTGTCGTACATCTCCAAAGGATGATACCCTGTGAGCAAAAATACAAAGGTGCGTCCTAAGGCATAAAAATCTGATTGCGGTACAGCTTGAGCATTTATTTGTTCTGGTGCACTGTAGCCAGATGACATAATTGCTGTAATCCCCCCACCACCGCTGCTGATTTTGGCTAAGTAGGTTCTGGTGACTTCTCTGGCTGTACCAAAGTCAATTAACACTAACTGCCCATCAGGACGAATCATGATATTAGATGGTTTTATATCTCGATGCAGATACTGTTTACCATGTACCAGAGCCAAAATTTCTAACAACTGTTTCAACCACGCTACAGCTTGTTCTTGAGAAATCGGTCTATTCTGCTGCTGTTTTAACCACTGTTCTAAGTTGGGACCTTCGATTTTTTCCATGACAATGCAGTGCAAGACCAAACCGTTTCTGGTCTGATATTGAAAGTAACCATCTACTTTGGGTATACCCGGATGATTCAGATGTCCCAGCACTGTTGCTTCTTGCTGGAATAGTTCTACTGCTTTCGCATCCGTTGATAAATCCTCTTTGAGTACTTTGAGGATTTTTGGTGTGTCTTGTTCGTATGCGTCATAAACTTTGCCAAAACCAGTTTTGTCACTTAAAAGCCGTAACACCCGATAGCGTTTTAAGAACTCAAGTTGAGAACCACAACTTTGACAAAAGCGGTTCTCATCGTTGTCTGGGTGGTTCGGTTTCGGGCAAACTGGATTAATACAAAAGCTCATGAATGTCGCTTTGCTCCAAGTAAAAAGATTAATTTAGAATATTTTTAAATCGTAGTGGGCACTTCAGTGCTCAAGATAAGCGATGAATCGCTTACTACGAATGATGCTTCAAAAAAGCTGCTACGGTCGAGTTAAATGCTTGACTTTCTGTCAAAAATGCCCAGTGATTACCGGGAACTTGGCAGATGTGTAAGTTTGTTAGATGAGTTTTGTAGGGTTTAAGTTGCCATTGTTGACGATTAACACCTTTTTCTGGTTGGATAAAGAGAGTGGGGGTATCTATTGTAACTGTTAATCCAGGAACTCGCATGACTTCTTCAAAAATGCGATCGCGTGCAGCTATTGTAAATTTACTACCCCAACTACCATCGGCTTTTTGCTCAATTCCAGCTTGAAAGACTTGCTGCTGTAAAGAATTCCAAACAGCATATTCACTTAACTTACGCACTTGCATTTGCGCTTGTTCTAAACTGGCAAATGGTCCCATTCCTTTGAGAAATGGCAAGACACGATACAACAACGGAAATGTCACCTTGAAAAAACTCGGTATTTTCCAAATAAAAATCGGATCTACAAGAATCATACTCCGCAAACGTGCTGGATTTTGCTTTGCCCAAATGCAAGCTAATTTACCACTCCAAGAATGCGCTATAACATGAGCAGATTTCCATCCCAAACCATCCATCAATGCTTCTAAGTCAGCGATCGCACTCTCAAAACTATAATCTGTCTCAGGCTTACTACTTTCACCATGACCCCGCATATCTGGAGCAACTATGTGGTATTCTGCCCCTAGATAATCTCCCAAGCTTGACCAAACAACCGCATTGTCAGCTAAACCATGTAATAGCAGCAACGGTTCTTTACCTTGATTCCACTCCAAGTAAGATACTTGGATATCAGATAAGAATAAACTTTGACGTATAGGCATCATTGCATCACTTGTGAAGAGGGGGACAGGGGGAAAGGGGGACAGGGGGACAGGGGGAAAAAGTTCTATAAATGCGATCGCGCATTCATAAATCAGTGCAAGAGGTATATTAGACATCTCCAGAAAACAATGTAGAGACGCGTTAGCGAAGCGGGACGAAGTACAATTTCGCGTCTCTACAAGGGTTGTGAACAACGCATAATTAAATTTGGTCGATGTCTATTGTACACATTTTGATCGTAATTGCTATACTAAATATAGTCGTAACGACTTCGACTTGCATTTAATCAAATGCTATTGAATCTTTATTAGGATGTTGGTTTATGGTGAGAATTGTTGGCATTGCAGGTAGTTTAAGACCGGATTCTTACAGCCAAATGGCTTTAGAATTAGCAGCACAAAGAGTAGAAGTGCTAGGTGCAGAAGTCGAAATTTTAGACTTAAGGCAGATGAAGTTACCCTTTTGCGACGGGGGAAAAGAATATCCAGATTACCCCGACGTGAAACGGATGCAGGATGCTGTCAGTTCTGCTGATGGATTAATTTTAGCAACACCAGAATATCACGGCAGCGTCAGTGGTGTGTTAAAAAATGCACTAGATTTAATGAGCTTCGATCAGCTTTCTGGTAAGGTAGCGGGATTAATTAGCGTCTTAGGAGGACAACCGAACAGCAACGCTTTAAATGATCTGAGATTAATTCTTAGATGGGTTCACGCTTGGTGTATCCCTGAGCAAGTAGCGATCGGACAAGTTTGGAAAGCTTTCAACCCAGAAGGTAAGCTACTAGATGAGAAACTTTCTCAACGATTTGACGAATTTGCCCAAAGTTTAGTTGAAAACACCCGGAAATTGCGAGGTGTGAGTTAGAGGAGGGGAGGAGTGGAGGAGTGGAGGAGTGGAGGAGTGGAGGAGTGGGAGACAAGGAGAATAATTCTTCTCCCCCCCTCTCCCCATCCCCCCCTCTCCCCCTCTCCTTTTAATGGTGGTGATGATGTCCAGCTAGTTGGGGATTGACTGCTGTTACGTTTTCTGATAGTAGTTCAGCGATATGAGAATTTGCCCATTGAGCTGCCACTGCTAAAAATTGAGGATCGTCGTTGACGCAAGCCATTTGTACGTAGCCTACATCCGAATGTTTTTTCTCTAGGTCATGAATAATGTGGTGGACATCCAAGAGAGTTTCGTGATTTTCTGTAGCAAAACCTATTGGCATAAATACTATCACTTTCGCACCCAATTGGATGAGGTTTTTTGCAGCTTGTTCAGCGTTTGGCTGCGTCCAATCAATTAAAGGTGTATCGTGGTTGAGCCAACCTACCGAAATGAGAGGATAGCGGTTAATTAGCCGATCGCGTACTAAGTCGTAAAGTATCTGACTTTCGGTAATCCCGGAGGTAAAGCCTTTCGCTTTGTGTGGACAACCGTGATTCATTAACACAATACCGATTTGAGAAGGTAGGTAAGCGTTAGCTAAGTCAGCGCTAATTTTTTCTTCAACCAGATGAGCCATCAAATGGATGTAAGCTGGTTCGTTATAGAAAGAAGGAATGTAACGCTGTGCTTTAACCCAGTGTTCACCATCATTGGTTTGGGAAAGAGCATTATTAACTTGCTCGATCGCTATGCCGCTGGTAAAGATAGAATCAACTACCAGCAAGGGATAAATTAGTAGTTTGTCGAAACCTGCTCCACGAATTTCGGTTAAAACTTGGTCGGGGAGAAAGGGAGCGCAGAAGTTGAAAGCTTTGAAAACTTGAACGCGATCGCCCCATTTTTCTTGTAAATTTTTCTCAATGCCAGCACGTTGTTTTTCAAATATAGCATTATGTGGGGAAATAAAATCATGATGCGTGTGTCCCCATTCATGGCGATCGAATAACGCTAAAAGACGTGCCAGAGGTGGATAAATCCAGGTTGGTACTGGTGCAAATTTTGCTGTCAGTAGATTTAAAGCTTGTTCGTTATAGTTAGCGAAGTCTTCGTAGCTTTCGACTTCGCCGTAGCCCATAAGCAAGACAGCTACTCGCTCTTGACCTGATAGATGCTCGTGTGTATGATCCAGTTTTTCCGGCGTAGCAACCACGATTGAATTCCTCAATGTAACCATTTGTATGGGATTTTGTTTTTCCCTTACTCGTATTTTAGTATCCTATCCAGGGGGATAGCATCTACGGAAACTTAAAAATTCAAAATATTAATTCTATTAGTGCGGTTTAATACATTTAGTTTGGCTAAAAACCTAACGCTTTTAGATAGGTAAGTAAAAAATGTTATATTGACGACGGGAAAAGGCACTATAGCAATAACTATTATGTGTAAAAAATGCTAGCTCAAAAGATGAGCATAATTATTTGCCCTGGAATTCATGAGCCAGCCTTAACGGAAAACTTTATTTCGGGAGGGCTAGAGACATATTTCCACAGTCAAGAGAATTCAGTGAATATACTGAGTGTGCCAAATAATGGTTTTTCGGCGTTATCAGGATTTCATATATTACAGGTTTTAAGCGATCGCTTGGGCGATCGCACTAAATCGTCAGTTATATTCATCAGCTTTAGTGCAGGTGTAGTTGGGGCAATAGCCGCAGCGCATTGGTGGCAAATTTATGGTGGTGAGATCAAAGCATTTATTGCTATAGATGGATGGGGAGTACCTCTGTGGGGCAGTTTCCCGATTCACAGAATGAGTCATGATTATGAAACCCACTGGAGTTCTAGAATATTAGGAAGTGGGGAAAATAACTTTTACGCAGATCCACCAGTTGACCATTTATCAATGTGGCGATCGCCCAAAACTATCCAAGGCAGATGGGTAGACTCATCTAATGAAGTTTCCCCACCCAAAAGTCGCCTAACTGCGGCAGAATTTTTACAGATGCTTTTAAATCGTTATCAATAAAAATAGTCCGGAAAAAAGAGTAGGCAAACAGGAGTGAGAAATAGGGGGTTAGGAGTTAGGGGTTAGGAGTTAGGGGTTAGGAGTTAGGAGTTAGGAGTTAGGAGTTAGGAGTTAGGAGTTAGGAGTTAGGAGGAGCGTGGTTAGTTGTCCCCCTTGTCCCCCTTGTCCCCCTTGTC
>NZ_JAOWRF010000044.1 GCF_025753815.1 Plectonema radiosum NIES-515
ACTAGGGGAGTGAGTTATCAGGGTGCATCTACCAATTAACTGTTCTCAAGTTTTACACACTCCTCCGGAGAAATATGTGTATAAAAATATTGTGATTTATTGTCATAAAAAACCCCCTAGCAGGTATAAACCAACTAGGGGAGTGAGTTATCAGGGTGCATCTACCAATTACTTGTTCTGAGAGAAACTAGTATACTCCGGATAAAATTGAGGAACTCTTCAAAAAAAGCACTTGGCAAATTACCTAGTAAGTAGACATCTCCATAAATGAACTATGCGTTGCCCAAAACCCTTGTAGTGACGTTAAATTTAACGTCACAATAATTCTTTTTCAAATAGGTTGTCTAGTGATTCATCGTTTCAAACAAGTGCTAAAGCACCCACTACGATCTGAAAATTTACTTTGTCTTTTAGGAATAAGCGCAAAACTAACCTCAAATTCTTGGGGCAATTCAAGGTTTTGGCGATTTTTGGCGTAAGTCCTGTCTTTGTAACATTTGCGTTCTTGGCTATTCCATTGAGTGAAAAATCTGTTTAGTAAAGTATTACTAAGAAATATTTTGATCGCCACCAAGTTGACAACTTGAAAATAATGTTAATTAAAATACCAAACAAAAAATCCCCCAGCGAGTGGCAACCAACTAGGGGAATTGAGTTATCAGGGTGCATCTACCAATTATTTGTTCTCAGTTTAACAATCGTGCTCCGGATAAATTCAGGAAAGCGGAGATGGGAACTGTGTGTAAAACAAAACTTTATTCTGTGGCGAAACCGGATATACTTAGTAAATTATCCGACTCATATTTGATTTTGAAAATACACCTAGGGTTCGACTTATTGGGGTGTGGATTTTCCGGACTCAATAGAGTCCGTTGTGTTAGCGCCAAGTACGGCACGGTCTTTTATTGTTTGGTGGGTTAGGACTCTGCCGTAACGCACCCTACGTATACTGGCTAAATTGAGTGTGTGAAAAATTGTTGAGATCGTGGTTAAGCATAAAAAACCCCCGACTTGGGTGTAAAGCCAACCGGGGGAATTGAAGATCAAGGTGCATCTACCAATAAAGTGTTCTGAGCGGAATCATTGCAATCCGGATAAAGTTGTAAACAGGGAGCAACGCAAAACAACTCAAATCAGAAACATTAAGTGTCAAGATGCATCTAAGGTATCAGAAGAAGCGAAATATCTATTTGAAAATGAACCACGTTTCAAACCAGATTTAGGAGGCGAACAGGAGAAGTTGTGACCCAGGAATTTCATATTTCCGTAACCCCAGTAGGGCAAAATGGCTACTTGGTGCGGACGGAACAAGTCGCGCCTGGGGTGCCATTGGCAGAAGAATTAGTAACTTGGCCTGTCGCTGATTGGTTGGCGGCTGCGGGGCATTTGATGAATGACCCGTTGAAGTCGGTGTTGCAAGGAGATGCGATCGCTCTTAATGTCAACTTGGTGGCTTTGGGTCAACAATTTTATAACGCACTGTTTAAAGGCACTCTCAGAGATAGTTGGATTACAGCCCAGGGTATTGCCCAGCATCGGCAAGAGGTATTGCGCCTGCGGTTAGGGCTAAAAGATATCAGATTAGCGCGTTTACCTTGGGAAGTGATGCACGCAGGCGATCGCCCTTTGGCAACAGGACCTTATATTGCTTTTTCTCGCTTCCAAACCGGAATTCACCTGCCATCTCCTCTGCTATCAACAAATATACCAACACCTTTAGAAGAAGGTGGTATTAAAGTCTTAATGGCGATCGCTTCTCCTACAGATTTAGTCCGTCTGGATTTGCTCAAAGAAGAAGCAGTCAGATTGCAAGCTGAACTTCGCCATCACTCACCACGCTTTTCGGAAACTGGCAATTATCTCCCAGAAATCGAACTTACTCTGTTAGAGCAACCAGGGCGAGAAGAATTAACACAAGCTTTAGAACAAGGACGATACCACGTTCTGCATTACTCTGGTCATAGTAACTTAGGACCCAACGGCGGCGAAATTTATCTTGTAAATAATAGAACTGGTTTAACAGAAACTCTCAGTGGCGACGATTTGGCAGGCTTGCTGGTTAATAATAACATTCAAATGGCAGTGTTTAACTCGTGTTTGGGGGCATACGCTGCTACTTCCGATCCGGCTACTGACACGGGGGAACGCAACTTAGCAGAAAGCTTGGTGAAACGCGGTATCACAGGCGTTTTGGCAATGTCAGAACGCATTCCCGATGAAGTAGCGCTGACACTGACACAATTGTTTTACCGCAACTTGAGTCAGGGATATCCTGTAGATTTGTGCGTCAGTCGAGTCCGTCAAGGCTTAATTTCTGCCTATGGTTCTCTTCAGATGTACTGGGCATTACCAATTTTATATCTCGATCCGAAATTTGATGGTAATCTGACACCGGAAATTACTTTAGGCGAAAATGTCGAGTCTTTTGGTGAGTATAATCCCCCATTGATGGGAAATTCAATGTACTCTGGTGGGGCGAATGAGATGGAAATGCCTTTACCAATGGAGGATATGATACCTTCTGGTATGGGGCGTGATTCGGGGTTGGACTGGCTAGGTGAAGATACTTGGGGCGATTTAGTTGATGAAATTGAGTATGATGACTCAAACTATGAAGAAGATTCGGCGATCGTTTCCGATTTGTTTCGGCAAATTGATCGTCAAAACACAGCAAATGAGCAACCTTATGTCACTGCGGAATTGATACCAAAGCCTCAAGAAGATAATATCTTGGGAAGACCGATTTCCGGAGATATGAGTTCTTCTGATGGCGAAACTCCGATATGGGGAGATTGGGATAATGCAAATAACCCGCAAGTAGCAGTGAGCCAGGAAGTGCAAACAAGCGCTACACGTCGGAAAAAACCGCGATTGTGGGCGATTGTTGGTGTTGTGGGAGTTGGTGCGATCGCCTGTGCGATCGGTTTAAGTTCTTTATGGCAACGACAATTTCCCAACTTTTCCGAGCTACCAGAAATTCCAAACCAGTCTCAACCAGCTCCAAATCATAACCCAGAAATCGACTTAAAGACATCTTCAACGGGAATCGTCACTGCCACCGCTACTCAGAAATTGGCTCAGGGTGACTTGCAAGGTGGTCTACAAGCTGTGGAAGAACTACTCAGCCCTTCGCGGAATGCATTTGGGGCTGCACAAGCTGCCCTCGATTTGATTGGGTCATCCCAAGCTAACGATCCTGCGGTTAATTTTCTTAAAGGGCGAGTTGCGTGGCAAGCTCTGCAAACTGGTGACAAAACATACAGTGTTGATGATGCCCGCCGTTATTGGGAAACTGCTGTGAAAGCCAAACCAGACTCGCTTTTGTATACAAACGCTTTAGGATTTGCTTACTACGCAGAAGGCAATATGAATCGGGCTAATGATTCTTGGTTCAAAGCCTTGAATTTGGCTCTCAAACAGCAAAATAAATCTGGCTATACCCCAACAGCAGCGACTCCCCCAGTCGCGACACCGGAGGCTTTGACTTCCTATGCCGGATTAGCTTTAGGCTTGTATAAATCTGCAAATCAACAGCCAGAGAGTAAGCGATCGCAATATATGACTGAAGCCATCAAACTCCGACAATTAGTGGTAAAAGATGACCCGGTAAATTTTTTACCAAATAAATTAGGTAATAATTGGCTGTGGACAGAGAAGGCTATCCAAGATTGGCGATCGCTCCTACAGGTTAAAGGTGGGGAGTAAAATAGGATTGTGTTTTGGGTATCCTCACCCTAGAAGGGTGGGGCTACACAAACGAAGCCCACCTTCGTGGGCTATGTAAACGCTTTTGGGGCTTATATATCATGCAAGTTACTGAAAAGCAATACTATTCCCCAGAGGAATATTTAGTACGAGAAGACGCTGCTGACTACAAAAGCGAATACATCGATGGTGAAATTATTCCTATGGCAGGTGGATCTACCAATCATAATCAAATAGCAGGCAATTTCTATGCCGAGCTAAATTTTGCTTTCAAGAAACTAGATTATCTAGTGTTTATGAGTGATGTGCGTCTGTGGATACCTTCTAGACGCATTTACACTTATCCTGATGTGATGATAATCGCAGGAGAACCAGAGTATTTGAATGACCGTACAGATATGATTACAAATCCGAGAGTGATTATAGAGGTGCTGTCAGAATCAACTCAGGGGTATGACAAAAAGGGAAAGTTTGAGTTTTACCGCACGATACCTAGTTTTGAAGAATATCTGTTGATTGACCAAACTAAAGTTTATGTAGAACAGTATTCTAAGACGGCAAATAAGCGTTGGTCATTTCGTGAATATGATATTGAAGATGAAGCGATCGCTTTAGCATCTGTGCAATTTGAAATTTCTCTTGAAGATGTGTACAACAAGGTGAAGTTTGCAGATGTAGATGCACTCAATGAGTCAGGAAATTAAGGATGGAATAGAATTCGTGTTGATGACAATGTTTTGGTTCAAGCGATCGCGCTTTTTTCAAATTGAATCATCCCATGACCTGGAATTGATTAGCGCGGTAGATTTTACCATATTCATGTCCTCTAAGTAAGTCTGCGATAAAAATTTAATATTCTGTGAATAAATATAAATTGTCTGTAGGGTAGTTTACCTGAATTCCTCTATATTATTATTAGCAATCCTAAATAATTTGTGGAAAAATCAGATACTCGGCTTTTTTAATAAGTCGGGTATCTAAAGATTGTCTATTTTCACAAACGAAATAGGATGGCTTATACGCTTCTAAATCTCTTCAAATGGAGTTAGACCATGATACAAATAAGAGTTGTTTCTTTTGTAACATTCGTATTAACCCTTGCAACTACATCTACATCAACTCTGGCATTGAGTCAAAGTCTAAATAAACCGAACACAGTTGAACTGCAAAAACCCATCAAGTTGGTGCAGAATACGGCTATTTTTAATAATTTCAATAAATATACAGCTGTACATGAACTTATTCAATATGACAAAGTTTGGAACTCACTTTTTTCTGCTAACGGTGAGGAATTAGAAAAACTTTTTCAATATCTCATCCCTGCTTCTAAGCAATTAGCTGAATATCATAACAATAATGCTATTGGGATGGAGCGTTATATCTCAGATGCTCAGAAGAACAATGGTGATGTTAAATTTCTAAGAGCTTTAAGAGAATTTAGCCTAGAAGCATCAGAGTACTATCAGCTTAAGAATCAATATTTGATACAATACCAGTTGTATAAAAAGTCTGGTGACACAAATGCTATTGTACGTTTAAATCAAACAATCGGACAGTCGATTAAAACCCTAGATAAGAGGGTTGGAGCAGATTTCAAAAGGCTCAATAATTACTTTATAGCTAATATAGCATCCCCACTAATTCTAAATCCGTTTTTAAATGGAATACCAACATATGACTTAGGAGGGGGTGCTATTAGATGCGCTAACCAAACGTATATCTGTAAGTAGGCAGATATAATTAAGTATACAGGAAAGTGCGATAAGATCGAATACATGTAGAGACGTAGCACAGAATAGTCTCTACAAGGTTTTAGGTTTTATATATGTACTTCATTTACCTGAAATCTGCTGTAAGATAAAACCTCAAAAAGCCGTTAGCTTGCCTGAAAGCCAAAAAATGCAACATCGTTTTTTTAGATAAGCTTAGATTTTGTAGGGTGCGATCGCCTAGTTCTAGAAGCTTAACCATAAGGATGAATATGTAGATTTCACGGTGTCACTATTATTGCGGAAGCAACGAAGCGGGTAAAGTCGTAGAAACAGTTATATGAAAATTCCGCCTGATGCTATTATTGCCGACGAAAAAATCACCTGCTATTTATTAGTACCAAGAGAACAAGATGATAAATCAAAATTTCTCGCCCAAGCTGGATTTACACAAGAAAACCCAGAACTCTTAAAAGCAGCAATTCGGCAACTGGCAGATTCAACAGCAGCAATACAAGATAGAGATAATGAATATGGGGTGTTCTATCGCGTCACTGGTGAATTAATCGGCTTAAACCAGCGAAACTTAGCAGTGATTACAGTTTGGCTGCAAAGGGCTGTTGACGGCAAGTTTCAGTTTATCACCCTTAAACCTAACAAGGAGTCTTCAGATGAACTTTGAATTATACCAGCGTGTCGCTTTAAATCGTGACTTAAACGAATATCAATTAAAAAAAGGTGATGTGGCAACTTTAATTGATTTTGTCCCTCATCCTAGCAACACAGAACAAGGATGTGTTCTAGAAGTATTTAGTGCTACTGGTAAATCAATAGCTGTTGTCATCGTTCCCATAACTGATATTAAGCCACTGAAAAATCATGAAATTTTAAGCGTTCGCTCTTTGGTGGAAATTTAGGTCTAGGACCTCAACTGTGTCGTCAGATACGGGTTCACCTGAATCTTGAAGAACTTCAATGTAAAGAGTAATCGCTGTTTTTTCTGATAAGCTGAGATTTTGTAGAGTGCGATCGCTCTAATTCTAAAAGCCCAATTATTCCGAGCGCGAAAATTAAAACAATGAATCATACACTAAGGTTACAAATACCTGAAGCGCTGTATGAACCGCTGCTCAAGGTAGCAGCAGAGATGGGTCGAACACCTGAAGAATTAGCTATTGACTGGCTTGCAGCCGCTGTGCAAGAGTATGTAGACGATCCGCTAGAAAAGTTTATTGGTGCATTTAGCAGCAACATTCCAGACTGGGCAGATCAACACGATCGCTACATTGGACAAAGCTTGATAAATACAGGAAATACTGAAGAAAACAGCTAAGACCAAAATGCCCGATTTGTTTGGAGATACGTCTTTTTGGGGAAATTTGATCGATCAAACTCAAAATTACCACACGCTTGCAGCAACTTTGTATCGCACAGCCCGCCAACAACAGCGTAAAGTAATTATTACCAACTATATCATTTCTGAGTTAGTGGCTTTACTGACAAGTCCGCTACGGATACCCAGAAACACGACGATCGCATTTATTCAAGGGCTGAAAACTTCACCATATGTTGAAGTTATCCATGTGGACGCTGCACTTGACACCCAAGCTTGGGATTTGCTGGTGAGTCGAGAAGATAAAGAATGGAGCCTAGTAGATTGTTCAAGTTTTGTAGTAATGTAGCAACGTGGTTTGATGGAAGCGTTGACTACAGATCATCACTTTGAGCAAGCTGGCTTCATTCGTCTTTTAAAATGATAAATACGACAGTTTTTAGTGGCTTGTTGTAGCAATAATCGTGGTATTCATGGCAATCTTTTGGTTAAGGCGATCGCGCTTGATTAGGATAATAAATTATCGCCCTTAATTTTAACTCATGAAAGTGTTAGTCACCGGAAATCAAGGCATGATTGGTTCAGTTATAGAAGCCACCTTAAAAACTGAAAGATTTGAGGTGATTGGCTTTGACTTGGCAGATGGTGACGATATCCGCAACTTAGATTCGGTGCGTGATGCAGCAAGTGGATGTGACTTTATTGTGCATCTTGCAGCTTTGCTGGGTTACAGCGATGAGACTGCTGAGGATATCATGCACACTAATCTTCTTGGTACTTGGCACGTACTTTTAGCAGCAGCCCACGCAAAAGTTAAGCGTATTATCTTCTTTAGCAGCGTTGACGTTTTAGGCATCTTTAAGGGTGAGAGAACCCCAGACTATCTCCCACTCGACGATAACCACCCCTGTTATCCAAAGACTACCTACGGCATTTCAAAATATCTTGCTGAAGAAATGTGCCGATTATTTACAAATAGTACTGGTATATCAACGATTTGCCTTAGACCACCAGGTGTCTTTGACGAAGACGTTTACAACTATATTCGATCACGTCGTCAAGCTGAACCAGAATTTGAGTGGAAGCCGTTTTGGTAACAGGGGACCGTGGGAATAAGTAGCGATCGCATTTCGATAAAAGCGAATATATTGACGGTGAAATTTTTCCTATAGCGGGTGGATCTACCAATCATATTATGTCCGTTTAATTAACAGTAACAAAAACCTACCTACCGTCGTAAAGACGTTCCACTGGAACGTCTCTACAGTATGTGTGATAAGCCTGTCATGATATCACAACAGTTCCACAAATTCGTCCACATTCAACCCTACTTGTCGGATAATCACACGCAAAGTGCCCCGATCTAGCTCATTGTGGTCGGGGACACTAACTGTAGTTTTAGGTTCTTCACGAACCAAAATGATGTGGCTCCCACGCTGACGATTTACAACAAAGCCGATTTTTTTCAGTGCTTTGACACACTCTGCACCTGAAATAACAGGTAATTTACTCATACGAGTACGACCTCAACTGTGTCGTCAGGTACGGGTTCACCTCGATCTTGAAGAACTTCAATGTAAAGAGTAATCGCTTCAGAGATGTTTGCCAAAGCCTCTTGACGAGTTTTTCCCTGGCTAATGCAACCCGGTAAACTCGGCACTTCGACAACAAAATAACCGTCTTCGCCAGGGTACAATAGTACTTTGCGCTTTGGTTTGGCTTGAGGCTTTGCCACAGTCATTACTTGATTACTCAGTTACTCCATCTGGATGCTAACACTTTAGTCGAATGAGTTATTTGAGCGATCGCCCATAACAAAATCAGGCTGGCAGAGTTATTAAAAAATAGCTGAAGTATCTCAAAAAAATGTTACATATGTGCTGTAATAGCAGATGGTGTGACTTTCAAACGCTTAAACATTGCTTCACGCGCTTGCATTGCTAAAGTATCATCTAAAGGCTTCAAAGAAATCGGTTGTTGATATTTCAGCCGCAACGCTGTTTGAATTAACCAATCTGCGACAAAGGGATTTTTTGGTAACAAGGGACCGTGAGAATAAGTAGCGATCGCATTTTGATAAAATGCTCCTTCTGTCCCATCTTCACCATTATTACCTAAGCCGTACACTACTTTACCTAAAGCTTCTACTTTTCCCAGCTTAGTGCGTCCACCGTGATTTTCAAAGCCAACTAAATACGCTTTACCACCCGTCATCTCTTCTAAATCTCGCGCTAAACGAGTTGCCGTAACTTCTATCACCAAGTTACCGATACAGCGCTTGGTGTTTTCACCGGGATGGACGGAAACTAAATCAAGTATTCCCAAACCTTCAATTCGCTGTCCCAAACCTGGTTCATAATAATGTCCCAGCAATTGGGGTGAACCACAAGTAAAGACTCCCGGAGTACCATTTTCAATTTTCTCCCGCATTGCGCCCGCTTTCGCACCTTGCAAATCGCGCATGACAATTTCTTGCTGACGGTCTTGTGCCCCACCACCAACAATCAAATCTACCGACTTTATATCATCCCCAGTAGCGTTTTGATCCAGGGGTAAGACCCTTACATTGTACCCCCGCCATTGTGCACGGCGTTGTATAGTGATAACATTTCCGCGATCGCCATAAGTACTCATTAATGTCGGATATAACCAACCTATTGTTAATTCAAGACTCATAAATCCTCCTATAAGTAATAATTCATAACTTTGTTTTTCTAACTATGGTCGCAAAATCCGTGCATATCTAAAGATAATTAAGTAATTTCGGTTTGGGTAAGCATATCGTGAATTTGTCCTCAATGATGTATTTGCGGCTAAAAAAATATCATCAACATCTTGCATTGGTTGGTGTAAATTTTACCTTTATTGAACTTTTCTTGAATAAATTACGATTTGAAGTACTTACTTTCGCAATTATTTTTGTATTTGAAGTCACAGTTTTTCTAGTTTGACAATGTGTCGTTTTCAAATTTGAAAATATATAACATTATTGAGAAAATGATTCGTGTTAAGTCGTAAAATTACAGGGTGCATCCTTGTTTATTTCAACACCTGGCAAATTATCATATGGATTGTAAAACTGCTACTTTAGTCTACCAAACTGAGAATCATCTCGAAAAAATTAGCGAGATATTTCCCGAAGCTTGGAAATTTTTAGAGGAAGTATCTTTTGCATATGTTCAAGGCAAAGAAGACAAGTTTGACTCCGATATTAGAAATTTGGTAGGTGAAAAACCTTTCAAATTTAGAATGGTTCACCGTGATGATAGAGACCAACTCACAAAAGACCTTTCCGACTTATTAGGAGATATTACATCGCGTTTATTACTAGAAAAGCATTTTTCGCAAGTAGTTGGTCAGCAAGTATTTTTTAGCACAATTTGTTGTAACAGTCATTTGACAACCGACCACGAATTAACTTTAGAAGAAGTTCTACCTTTACAACGTGCAGCTGTGAAGTTGCAATAATTGTTGGTTGATAGTCAAGAGTCAATAGTCAATAGTCAATAGTCAATAGTTATCAACTATAGCAATCCTAAATAAGAGCGTGAAAACCCCTCTCCTTGTAGAGACGTAGCATTGCTACGTCTCTGAGTGGGTTTTTATTTTTCATGAATCATCTAGGATTGCTATATCAACTATCAACTAACCACTCCCAAATTATCTAATCTTCTTACCCGTCAGCGCTTCTCGCACATCTAGCATGGCTGTATAAGTAGGTAAAATATGTAAAGTTTCGTTAATTGGCGTGCGTTCTAAAGCAGTATTGATAGCTTGACGCAAATTTTCTTCCACAATTAGATTAAAATTGCTTTGGGGAGAAGATTCACTGTAGCGAAGACGTAACGCCATATCAAAAGCGCGATCGCCACTAACTACCAAAGTACCTCCACGTTCTACCAATTTCTCTGTATCAACATCCCAAATCCAAGAAACATCTTCGCCATCTTGACTTTTATCATTCAACACTAGCAAAGTTGTTTTATCACTGCTTTGAGTTACTACTCTAATAGTTTCATTTGTGCCTACAGGATTTTTTGATAACAGAATTCTGACATTTTTGCCATTAATTTTTAATTCTTCAGCTCGACCGAAAGCAGCTTGAAAGTTAGGAATTGTATCGCGGATAGTTGCTTCATCAACACCTAATTCTTTCGCCGCAGTAGCAGCAGCTAGAGTATTATATTTGTTATACAACCCGACGAGAATTTGCTGCCATTCACTGCTATCAAGAGTTGGTTGACTTCTACTAAATCCGCAACTAGGACAAGAATATTCACCCATATGGGATAAATAAACTCCTTTGTAGTCTAAAGCGTGTCCGCATTTGGGACAATAAATAGAATCAACAGCATGGGGAATTGCTTCTAGATAGTTTTCTGGTTCATTCAAACCGAAGAATGAGACTTTCTGCTGAGATAATTGTTGACCAAGATAACAGATTGTGGGATCGTCAGCGTTGGCGACAACGATAGTTTCAGGAGATAAAGTAGCGATCGCCTTTGTCCAACGCTTACTAATGGTATCAACTTCCCCATATCTGTCAAGTTGGTCGCGGAACAAATTTAAACAAAGAATCAGCTTTGGTTGAATTGGTGCCAAAACAAGAGGCACAATATTCTCATCCACTTCTAAAATGGCGTAATCAACATCCAGCTTACCTAGCAAGTTGGAGTTTTCCATCAACGCGGTAATCAAGCCATTTTCCAGGTTTGCACCTGTAGAATTATGCGCTACGCGGTAGCCTTGACGTTGTAGTATCTCACATAAAAATAGCGATGTTGTAGTTTTACCGTTAGTACCAGCAATCAGAATTATCCCGTTTTTGACTTGCCGACTCAATAACTGCAATAATTGGGGTTCAATGCGACGAGCAATTGAGCCTGGTAATACACTAGCAGCACCCAGACGAAGCTCGCGCACTCCAAAAGTTACACTTTTTGCCACCGACACTGCGATCGCTAGTCTCAGTCTATCTATAAATTTATTTTTTTCCACATTAGTATCCTAATTTTATCGCGGTTACTAGCTTCTAGCCTTAAGGGGACAAGGGGGACAAGGGGGACAAGGGGGACAAGGGGGACAAGGGGGACAAGGGGGACAAGGGGGACAAGGGGGACAAGGAAGAATTTATCGGATTACCAATGCCCAATGCCCAATGCCCAATACCCAATGCCCAATACCCAATACCCAATGCCCAATGAGTGTTTTTTAATTTAAATCTTTAATGTTTATGTCGCTTGCTGTTCTGACTCAGCGGTTTCGCCGTTTTTGGCAGCCTAGAAGAGGTTTAGCGATCGCCGAAGCTTGTTTGATTGGTATCGTCGCTGCTTTATCTGCTGTATTTCTTAAATTCGGATCGGGATGGTTAGGGACATGGCGAGTTCATACATCCCACGTTTTCCCAGCATGGTTCGTGTTACCAGCAGTTGGTGTGACTTTTGGCTTTATCGCTGGATTTTTAGTGGAAAGACTCGCACCTGAGGCTTCTGGTAGTGGTATTCCTCAAGTTAAAGCTTCTCTTGCGAATGTTCCAATGAATTTATCATGGCGCGTGGCAGGTGTCAAGTTAATTAGTGCAATTATTGCTTTGGGATCGGGAATAACTTTAGGACGACAAGGACCTACCGTCCAATTAGGAGCGGGTTTGGCTGCGGGAATGAGTCGCTTGGTTCCCACTTCTCCGGATCATCGCCGACAAATGATTGCTGCGGGTGCAGGTGCGGGTTTGGCAGCAGCTTTCAACGCTCCCCTCGCTGGGGTATTCTTTATTGTGGAGGAGTTACTTCAAGATTTATCAGGAATGACTCTGGGAACTGCCATCATCGCCTCGTTTATTGGTGGGGTAATATCTAGGCTGTTGGGTGGTGGCAATTTGACGCTGAATTTGCAATCATCAACTTATTTTAGCACCTTCTCAATTCCAGAAATTCCCTTTTTTCTGCTGTTGGGAGTTCTAGCGGGGTTGCTAGGTGCTTTGTTTAATAGCGGCTTGATTGCAAGTATAAAATTTTATCGCAGTCTGCATATCAGCTTACCATTACGGGTGGCGTTAGCTGGTTTAGTTTCGGGAATTATCATGGCAATGCTGCCTGCGTATTTTCGTGATAATACTGGCTTAAGGGAGCAGATAATTACTGGTAATGCCAATGCTTCATGGGCAGCGATCGCCTTTATCGCTCAGTTTATCTTAACTTTGATTGCATTTGGTTCGGGAGCGCCGGGAGGCTTATTTGCACCCAGTCTCATTTTAGGTTCTACCTTAGGCTATTTAGTCGGTGTCGGTGAGTTTCACCTTTTGGGTGGGGGTTCTCCAACAACTTATGCACTAGCAGGAATGGGAGGATTTTTCAGCGCTGTTTCTAAAGTACCAATCACCGCAATTGTGATTGTATTTGAGATGACTACAGATTTCAATCTGGTGCTACCTTTAATGATTGTTTCTGTGACATCTTATTTAGTTGCTGACAAAGTTGTGCCTGGGTCATTGTATGACAAACTATTGTTAATAAATGGCATAATTATTAATAAACAAGTTTCTAGTGAAGGAATATTGACACAGTTAACTGCAAAACAAGTGATGCAGGAACGAGTGGAAACTCTAGAAGCAGAGACAACTTTAGAAGAAGCAATGCAGGCATTTGCTCGTTCTCATCATCGTGGTTTCCCGGTGGTAGAAGAAGGTAAGTTAGTCGGAATTGTCACCCAATCAGATTTACTCAAAATAAGCGATCGCAATCTTGCAAATGATATTCCTTTAAGGGAAATCATGACCAGCAGTCCGGTGACAGTATCACCCACCCATAACTTAAGCAATGTACTATATTTATTAGACCGTTATAAAATCAGTCGCTTGCCAGTACTCCAAGGACGAAAGCTGATTGGGATTATTACCCGTGCAGATATAATTCGCGCTGAAGCAAATCATCTTAATTGTACAAATGCATCATCAGGATCGCAACTTGAACCATCTTATATAGTTTACCAAACGCGATCGCCTAGCATTGGCAGAGGTAAATTATTAATACCCATCGCTAATCCCGAAACAGCAGCAACTTTATTAGAAATGGCTTTCGCAATTGCCCGCGATCGCCATTATGAAATAGAATGCATCCAAGTCATGCTCGTATCCCGTCACAGTTCCCCATCAGAAACAACTGTCAGAACCGCAAAAAGTCGTCGCTTGCTTAGACAAGCCGAAGTGATGGCTAAAAAGTGGGAAATTCCCCTACATACACAAATTCGCGTTGCCCACGATGCAGCCCAAGCAATTTTAGAAACTATCAACGAACAACATATAGATATACTTTTAATGGGATGGAAAGGAAATACATCTACCCCAGGTAAGATTTTTGGTAATGTTGTCGATACCTTAATTAAGCAAGCTACCTGCGATTTGATGTTGGTGAAGTTGGCTGCCGGTGTTGAGACAAGGGAACATGGGGGACAAGGGGGACATGGGGGACATGGGGGACATGGGGGACAAGGGGGACGACTTGGAAAAATTTCTCCCTTGTCTCCCCCCTCTCCCCCCCTCTCACACCCCC
>NZ_JAOWRF010000304.1 GCF_025753815.1 Plectonema radiosum NIES-515
GACAAGGGGGACAAGGGGACAATTCTTTCCCAAGAACTCTCCCCATCCCAAGAACTCTCCCCTAGTCCCTAATCTAAATCATTTGACATAATAGAGGCGATCGCAAGCTTTGCATTATTCTGAAATTCTCTAACATTCACTTGACTTAGAAACCACAACGCCAGCAAAATACCTACAGCTTGCGTCGCAAATACCAAACCGTAAGCTTGAAGTGGTGTTGTCAAAAAAGCTTTCCCCAAATTCAACAGCGCACCACCACATACTGTAGCTAACGCTCTTGCCATTGCTTGCGCTAACCCCCAAGCACCGATAAATGTCCCCGCAGTTTCCACGGCAGTAAGATCCAGCATCAAGCTTAACGCGCCGGTTGTCGTCACACCAGAAGCAAAGCCAAACAAAATTAAACTTAATTGCAACACCTTTGGTTCTTCAGTTGTTCCCGCCAAAATAATCAATAGCGAACATATCGCTACCCCCACACATCCTAGCTTGGTGGTGTTTTTCTTTCCCAAACGGGGGGCAATTAAAAAGCCGGTGACACTCAAACCAACCAGCGTCCCCGTACCAAAGAAAGCATTCAACTTTGTTGTTTCGGCGATCGTCATCTTAAACACTTGACCACCGTAAGGTTCCAAAACTGCATCTTGTAAAAACAAGCTGATGGTCATTAGTAGCAAAAAGCTGAAAAATATCCCAGTTTGCCGACTCGCTGTTAGCACTCGCAGCGCTCTGCCCAAACTAATTTTATCTTCGCGCTCAACCGCCGTCGAACGACTAGTATACTGAGAATATTTCTTTTCTACGCCAACTGTCGCGAGAAAGCATAAAACGACGACAATTGTCGGTACGATTAAAAACAAACGATTGATTTGCGATCGCAGTACATCTAACGGTGCGTTTAAAGCAATTTGCTTGAGTAAGCCACTGCTAATAATTGCCCCAACAATGATACCCACCATCAGCATTGACCAAACAACCCCGACTAATTTGGAGCGGTTGTCTTCATCAGAAACATCAACTAACAGCGCTGCGAAAGGTGTGGCACTCAAACCGATCGCCAAACCGTAGAGTGCGAAGATAAAAGCGAGAAATATTGCCCAAATTGAAGTTTGAGTTGTCCAAATTCCTGCTTGCAAACTGAAACCCAGTTGCCAAACGACTTGTACCGCTAGAAAAGAAGCGATCGCAAACAAAACCGCACCCACCCAAATATAACCAGTGCGGTGATAGCCAAACAACAATTTAGAATCTGACATTTGTCCAAACCAGACTCGCGTCGGTGAGACAAATTGATGCATAGCGATCGTACCAGCAGCAATTAACGCCGGCACCTTCAACTCTTCAATCATGACTCGATTCAGCACTCCCAAAGTGAGAATCGACATAATACCCAAAGCCATCTGAAATAAGCCGAGCCGAAACATCGTTAAAACTTTGATTTGTGGGACACTCACAAAAGCTGACCCAGAATCAGATAAATCACCGCTTGCCATATTCTTTTTCGAGATTAATCGGATTTTTTTATCTATTTTCCAGGATAAACTTTATAAGTAACGTAGTCAGCGCTTCAGCTACAGAAATTTTCTTTTTCACCCCCTTTTTAAGGAGGTCGCCGCTGGCGAGGGGATTATAATCTAGAAAAAACTTATGCCAATTTTCAACAAAGGAAACCTTAACAATTCAGATTTTCATCTGCCTTATAATCATCAATTAGTATCCAGAGCAAAACAACTTCGTCAAAACCCTACTCCTGCTGAGAAGAAGCTTTGGCAAGACTATCTAAGAACATTTCGATTTCGTGTTTTGCGTCAAAGACCTATCAATCACTTCATTGTTGACTTTTACTGTGCTGCACTCAAACTGGTAATTGAAATTGATGGGGAAAGTCATTTTACCCAAGACGGGCAAGTATATGACCAGGAGAGAACGGAAATTCTTGAGGGATATGGATTGAGTGTTTTAAGATTTACAAATGATGCCGTGCTCAATAATTTTGAGGGAGTGTGTCAGAAGATTGAGTATATAATCCCCTCAACCCCCCTTCCTTTTGAAGGCTAGTCCCGCGATTTCAAACTATTAATATGCACTCTAGTCCTCGGAGATCCCCCTAAATCCCCCTTAAAAAGGGGGACTTTGAAGGAAATTAAAAAGGGGGACTTTGAAGGAACAAGTACCCCCCTTTTTTAGGCTACCGTGTACACACAAGTATTTTAGAGTTGCTGCCTAGGCTTTTGATCCCCCAACCCCCCACTTGAAAAGGCAGGCAAAAACCTCTTAAAATCCCCCTTAAAAAGGGGGATTTAGGGGGATCTCCGAGGACTATGGTTTTGTACACAGATGTGTGTACACGGTAGCCTTTTTAAGGGGGGAAGGGGGGATCTTCACTCTTTTGAAATCGCGAGACTAGCAACTCTTAAAACTGATCTTTATTCCTGCTAACCTCTACCTTCTAAAAAAAGTGACAACCATCACATTAGGACAAAACGGACCGGCTGTAACACCTCTTTGTATCGGCACTTGGGCTTGGGGTGATAAACTTTTTTGGAATTATGGCAATGGCTACAATTCTGAACAACTCAAAGAAGCCTTTACCGCAGCAATAGATGCAGGTGTCACTTTCTTCGATACTGCGGAAGTTTACGGCTTGGGAATGAGTGAAGAATTCTTGGGGCAATTTATGCAACAGACTTCCCAGCAAGTGCAAATTGCTACCAAATACGGTCCCGCACCTTGGCGATTTACATCGAAATCAGTTGCCGATGCCTTAACAGCCAGCCTCAAACGCTTACGAGTCGAGCGAGTTGCTTTGTATCAAGTACATTGGCCCTTTGCCTTTTTCATGAGTCAACAAACCCTAATGAATGCCCTTGCAGATGAAGTGCAGCGCGGCAGAATCGCTACAGTTGGCGTAAGTAATTACTCGGCAGAACAAATGCGAGAGGCACACGATATCTTGGGTAAACGGGGTGTACCTTTAGCTGTAAATCAGGTACGCTACTCTTTACTGACGCGGCAAATCGAAAGTAATGGCATTTTTGCCGCTGCCCGTGAGTTGGGTGTAACCATCTTGGCATACAGTCCTTTAGCGCAGGGATTACTCACAGGTAAGTACACAACTGATAGCGCGGAAACTCCCAACGGTGCGAGGAAGATTGACCCGCGATTTAGTAAAGAGGGCTTGGAGAAAATTGCACCCGTGATTTCTTTACTACGCACTATTGGCAATAAATACAATCTCACTCCCGCTCAAGTTGCTCTCAATTGGTTAATTGCTCAGGGAAACACAATCCCCATTGCTGGAGCAAAAACCGCTCAACAAGTACGACAAAACGCCGGCGCTTTAGGCTGGCAATTAACTGATGATGAAGTTGCCCACTTAGATGAAGTTAGCCGTCCTTGGCTGCATTAAGTACAGATAAAACTCTGCGATCCCTTCGGGTTCATCAGTTCGACGGGACGGAAACCGACTCCGCCGACTGATTCACCTCCGCGTTTACCTCAGCGTTACGAGTGCGTTTAAATTCTTAATTATTCAAATACAGGGGGCCACAGTTCTGATACTGTTAGCTCCCAACCCGGTAATAAATCTGGTAATGTCAGCTTGTCGTTATCTTGTAAAACTATCGGTTCTTGGTTGAGTCGGTAAACTGTTAACGTCAATTCGTCGGGGTCAATTAAGATACCCACACTCGATCCAAGTTGCAAAAATAGTTGAATCTTTTCTTGTAGTGTACGGACGCGATCGCTTTTAGATTTGACTTCAACCACCAAGTCTGGTACTAATTCCAAAAAATCGCGCTTAGTTCTTTTCAGGCGATCGGCACGAACAAAAGATACATCCGGAGCGCGTAAATTTCTCTTTAATTTCTGAGCTTCTTCTACGTCTTCTTCTAAGCTTGGCAAAATAAACCCAGCCGAAGAACCAGTAACTCGTCCTAATCTTTGTGGACGCACCCAGTTAGCAAGCAACCGCGCAAACTCTAAAATTATTTCTTCTGATTCGTAATCAGATGGACCCATAACCAACACGCTCCCATCAACCAGTTCCATCTGCCATTCTGGATGCTCGGTTTGCAGTTGCTCTAAGTCTGTAATAGTGAACATAAAACCACCAAAAATGCTTCTGTCCCCATCATAAGGAGTCCGGCGTTGGGACACATATTATTGTAGAGACGTTCCACCGGAACGTCTTTACGTTTCTACGACAATTGCTAATTAAGAAGCAGATTCTCTAGCTGTAGGTGAACCAAGCTTTTTCGGTGTCATCGAAATATCGCGACGGCTTGTGCGAGGTTTGGGCTTGGGATTACCACGTCTTTCTTCTTCACCATTACCATCAGATTTATTCCAAGAAGTACGCGGACGATCGCTCGAACCTTCACGACGCTTAACCAACTTCGGCTTGGGACCGGACATATCTTCACTTGGAATGTCAGCATCTGATTGTTGCAGCCAAGCGGGACGAGTTTCATCGTAAGCGATTTGCAATGCAGCAGCTGCGATCGCTTGCGGATCGTATTTTTCAATTAATTCGCTGATAATTGGCAAAAATGAAGCCAGACGTTCACCTGTTAAGGCTTCGCGCACTTGATCTTGCAATTTGTCGATGTGTCGCGCTTCAATTTGAGCGCGTGTAGGAATTGTTAATACATGCCAGCTTTGGCGTACATGGCGCTCAAATCCTTGCTGCTTGCGTCTTTCAAACGGCTGCACTAAAGATATTGCGGTTCCTTCTTTACCAGCGCGACCTGTCCGACCAATTCGGTGAACGTAGGTTTCTGGGCTATCGGGTAAGTCGAAGTTGATGACGTGGGATAGTTGATCGACATCCAAACCCCGTGCTGCTATATCAGTTGCTACCACCCAACGCACCTGACGATTGCGAAATCTAATTAATAAGCGTTCCCGCGCTTGTTGCGACAAGTCACCGTGGTATTCATCGACACTATGACCGGCAGACTGCAATTGACTGGTAAGTTCGGCAGCTGTGCGTCGAGTGCGAACAAAGATTAAAGCTGTTTCTGGATCTTCCATTTCCAGAATCGGTTGTAAAGCTTTAGCTTTTGTCCAGTGACGGGGAATCAAGTAAGCTACTTGATTGATTTTATTTGGTGCGGCTTTTGGCTGTTCGACTGTGACTGTGGCAGGCGATCGCAAGAATCTATTTACCAACGAGCGAATTGAAGGCGGCATTGTCGCCGAGAATAAAGCTGTTTGCCGTTCTTTGGGTGCTTGTGCGAGAATTTTCTCTACATCATCAATAAAGCCCATGCTCAACATTTCATCGGCTTCATCTAACACAAACCACTTGACACTATCGAGCTTTAAACAGCCGCGATCGAGCAAGTCTATTACACGTCCTGGTGTACCCACGACCATGTGAACGCCGCGCTTGAGTTGGGACATTTGGCGCTCAATTGATTGACCTCCATAAATTGCCAACACGCGCAATCCATCATTACCAATAAATTGCTCGATGGCATCGTGAACTTGCATTGCCAATTCACGAGTTGGAGTCAAAACTATGGCTTGCACAGCTCTGTGATTAACATCTAGCTGTTCTAAAATCGGCAGTGAAAATGCTGCGGTTTTGCCTGTTCCTGTTTGAGATTGACCGACGACATCACGACCAGCTAATAGTTGAGGAATTGCTTGCTCTTGAATATTGGTTGGTGTAGTGAAACCTAGTTTTTCTAGTTGTTCTGAGCGTTCAACTGAAATACCTAATTCTACAAAAAGATTCATTAATTCTCCTAAGATTTATTTTGATTTGGACTCTTTAACCGACACTTAGCTTGTTAGTATTGACAACTTGACCATAAAGGTCATATGTATCAGCGCTGTGGATCGCGACTGGGAAAATCTCTCCTAGCTTCGCTTCGCCTTTTACATACACCTGTCCATCAACTTCTGGAGAAAATCTCCCAGAACGACCGATTAATTCTCCAGTTTCCGGATTTTGTTGCTCAATCAGCACATCAACAACTTTGCCTACTTCCTCTTGATTTTTCTTCCAAGAAATTGGCATTTGTAGTTCCATCAATGCTGAACGGCGTTCTTCCATCAATTCTTGGGGCAATTGATTTGGTAAGTTATGAGCAGGAGTTCCTTCCTCTGGGGAAAACGTAAAAACACCAACGTGATCGAATTCATGTCGCTGGACGAACTGTAGCAGATGCTCGAAATGCTCTTGTGTTTCCCCAGGATAGCCAACTATAAATGTTGTCCGCAGTACTGCTTCTGGTAGCGCGGTTTTAATGCGCTCAATTATCCCATCATTTACCCGTCCTTGCCAAGGACGGTTCATGGCACGCAGAACTTCTGGATGGGAATGTTGCAAGGGCAAATCTAAATAAGGTAATACGTTAGGTGTTTCTTTAATCGCTTTAAGAGCGGATGGAGTCAATCCGGTGGGATAAGCGTAGTGCATCCTTATCCACGGTACATCTACTTTTGCCAAAGCGCGAAGTAATTCGGCTAATTTTGGCTCGCCGTAGATATCTAGTCCATAATTGGTGGTGATTTGGGAAATTAAAATTATTTCTTTTACACCTTCACTCGCTAGCTGTTGCGCTTCTTTGACAATCGATTCAATAGTACGCGATCGCTGATTTCCTCGTAGATAAGGAATAATACAAAATGCACAACGATAATCACATCCTTCGGCTACCCGCAGGTAGGCTACACCCTCGCTGGTCGTCCGATAGCGCGGTGTGTTTTCATCCGCAATATACGTCGGCTCGGCACTAACAAGCTTAACTCGTTCTCCAGATTCTACCCGCTTAATTACATCAACTATTTTGTGATAATCGCCAGTACCTACCACTGCTACTGCTTCTGGCAACTCTTCCAATAACTGCGCTTGGAAGTGCTGCGCCATACAACCGGCGATCACGATTTTTTTATTCGCTTCCGCTAGTTCTACTAATGTTTTTACCGATTCTTCTCTTGCTGCTTCAATAAAACTACAAGTATTGACAATAACGTAATCTGCTAAATCTTCATTACTATCTACAGCATAGCCTGCTTCTACCAGCAGTCCTAACATGTGCTCTGTATCAATTCGATTTTTCTCGCAGCCCAGGTGAGAAATTGCAATTGTTGGCTTATCACCCATATTATCAAAAATCTTCTTTGTTTGTTCAAGACTCAACTACTAGATCGCGTTTGTGAGTTCTTTGTCATACGAATTCCCTTCGGGACAAAAGGCGATTGATGCATTTAAATGCCAGCAAAAGTGTCACTCTTATTAGTAAATAGAGATCGTGCTATGATATTCTTACTAATCTGTTTCCCAGGGTAAAACTAAAGTGTCTTCGGATAAATAAAACACTTTTAATATATTTTAACAAATAGCCTGTTGTATTTTACACTACCGCAGGATGTGGGTTGTTAATTTACCCATCGGGAAGCCGCCCTAAGGGCTGTTTATGAGAAGTCGCTCGCCCTTTGGGAAATCGAACTCGCGACTACGCCTGTAAAGCGGTAAGCTGACCTTGCACTCAGGTATTGCCTTCCCACTTGGATGGGTTGGCAAAATACCTCAACTACTTTGAAAGTGCCTCGCGTTTTGTGAGTGGCAAACTCATCTTGTAGCCAGTTCTTATCTTAACATATCTTATGGAATGTTTTACGGCAATTTCCATCTAAAGGGGGAGGCAGTAAAACAAACTGTTTTAAACAAATTTGTCATCAGTCATTGGTAATGAGTTAATGGGCATAGGGCATGGGGCATTGGGAATTGGAAATTGGAAATTGGGAATTGCAAATAGGGTAATGGGCAATGGGAGATTTTTTTTATGCCCTATGCCCTATGCCCTATGCCCTATGCCCTATGCCCTATTGACTTTAGACTTAGGACTCCGCAAAGCGGGTTAAAGACGTGGACTTATATCAGCTATTTAAAACCAAAACACCGATTATTGGCGTAGTTCACCTACTACCGCTGCTGACTTCCCCTCGTTGGGGAGGTAGCCTCAAAGCGGTGATAGACCGCGCCGAACAAGAAGCAACAGCCTTGGCGAGTGGAGGCGTTGATGGGATTATTGTAGAAAACTTTTTCGATGCGCCGTTTACCAAAAATAAAGTAGATCCGGCGGTTGTGAGTGCCATGACTGTGGTGGTGCAGCGGATACAGAATTTGGTGACACTGCCTATCGGCTTAAATGTTTTGCGGAATGATGGATTAAGTGCGATGGCGATCGCCACCTGTGTCCGGGCGCAATTTATACGCGTCAACGTCCTCACCGGTGTCATGGCAACCGATCAAGGATTAATTGAAGGTGAAGCATATGAATTATTGCGCTATCGACGGGAGTTAGGCAGCGATGTGAAAATTTTTGCCGATGTGCTGGTCAAACATGCCCGTCCTTTAAGTTCCCCAAATCTCACCGTCGCCGTGAAAGATACAATTGAGAGGGGTTTAGCAGATGCCGTGATTTTGTCTGGTTGGGCTACAGGTAGTCCTCCAAACGAAGAAGATTTAGAATTAGCTTCGGGTGCAGCAAATGGCACACCAGTATTTATCGGTAGTGGGGCAAGTTCGGAAAATATTGCTACACTATTGCAGGCAGCAGATGGTGTGATTGTTTCCAGTTCTCTAAAACGCCACGGTCGTATCGAGCAAGCAATTGACCCGATTCGCGTCAGTCAATTTGTCGAAGTCGCACATCGAAGTTGGAACTCTAAGGCTGAAAAAAAATCAATCTTAATTGGGTAATGGGGACGCCTTTGGACTGGGACTGGGGGGATTTTCAGAGGGAAAAAGGGTAAAGGGTAAAGGGTAAAAGTATGGAAATAAAGAGTTATTTAAATCACTCCTGTATATTTTTCTTCCCATGAACCCCCTTTCACGCCAGATGCTTTGGGGAAACCCCAGGAGCGAAGCACCTCTCTATGAGGGAAAAGACCAAACTAGGGCTGCCCTTTCCCCCTCTTCAAAAAGCCCATTGCCCAATGCCCTATGCCCAATCCTCATTTATTGTTGTTTAGGTTATGATTCGCCGTCGTTCTACGCCTTGGATTCAAAGATGGTCGCGCCAAGCGATCGCCGCGATCGCTACATGTGGTGCCTTGACCACAGCTTATCTCACGTTTGAAAAATTAACCGGAGGTAATGCCAATTGTGTGGCACAGGCTGGTGTTAAAGGCTGTAATGATGTTCTTTCTAGTCCTTGGGGAACAGTTTTTGGTCAGCCATTAGCTCTGTTTGGATTTTTAGCATACACCAGTATGTTGATATTTGCTTTGGCTCCTTTGGCAATTAAAGGAACCGAAAATAAAGAGAAGCGTCAAAAGCTGGAAAATGTCACATGGTTGCTGCTGCTGGCAGGTGCGATCGCAATGACAGTTTTCAGCGGCTACTTGATGTACGTGCTAGCATTTGAACTTAAAGCTATTTGTCCTTACTGTATTGGTTCAGCTTTATTTTCTCTCAGTCTTTTGGTGCTGACGCTTATAGGTCATGTTTGGGAAGATTTGGGACAAATATTTTTCACGGCAATTATTGTTGGTATGGTGACGCTAATTGGCACTTTAGGCGTTTATGCTGGTGTCAATCCATCAGGTGCGATCGCTGAATCAACGGATGGCAAACCGGTACAAATTAGCTTTACGCCAAAAGTACCGCCCAATCCCGAATTCGGTTGGGAAATTACCACCAAATCTGGTAAATCAGAATTAGCGCTAGCACGCCATTTGGCGAAAATAGGTGCGAAAGAATACAGTGCTTATTGGTGTCCTCACTGCCACGAACAAAAGCTACTTTTCGGTAAAGAAGCCCAAGAGATAATCGAGACGAATAATATCAAAGTTGAGTGTGCTGGTGATAGTCCAAAAGGTAAACCAGAATTGTGTAAAGCCGCTAAAGTTGAAGGTTTCCCCACTTGGATCGTCAATGGTAAAAGCTATGGAGGAGTGCAAAATTTGCAGGAACTAGCAACAAATTCTGGTTACACAGGTTCTGTGAATTTCAAGTATTTTAAGTAATTGTTTTGACAAGTTGATTTTCGGTGATTTGGTTTCACCTGAAAAAGTCAACTGGCTGGATTAGTCGTTTGGGCAAAAACTTGACCACCACCAGTTGCCAAAATTATTGCGTCTGCTTGTATCCAGGTAATTTTACCTTGAGAAAACAGACTAATTCCCTGACATCTACCGCTTTCTGATTCCAGCTACAAAAAGAGCGCTCTTGAGTGGGGGAATGGGGAGATGAGGGAGAAATTTTTCCTAGTCTCCTTGTCCCCAGTCCCCAGTCTCTATCTGTAGATGCCGTTGTTAAAGCGATCGTCTCCTTCGTTGAAGACGGCTTCCTGCTCGGTCACAGTAAAGTGATCTAGGTTGGCTTGCAGGATTTGTTTTTGGCGATCGCTTAATCCGGGAATGTTTAACACATCACCTAGCTGCTGGTAAGGAGCATTTTGGATGATTTTCCTAGCGAGGGTAGGATACAGTCCTGGATATTGCTGAAAAGCTCGCACGTTGGTGTTATTTAAGTCAACTTTTTTACCAAATTCCGTTGCTAGTTTTTGGTCTGCCTTATTTTGCGTTGGTTGAGTGAACTCAACTGCAAGAACAGGCACAAATTGCAAACCGACACCATTGATATTGCTAGCTTGGGCTATCTGAGTTGTTCCCAACCATCCCCAGCAACCAAGCAACAAGCTAAACACTGTTAATAAACGCACCAATTTTTTCACAATTTTTTACCTCTCCATCAAACTGAAATAAAAGTTTTAAGCCAAAAGCACCGGAGCGATCGCTCGTCATTCTTCACAGAACGACAAAAAACAATCCTCAATCCTATGCTCATAACTTAATCAACACAGCAGTCATCAGAAACTAATATACAGCGTATTAATATCCACAATATTTACTGCTACTGTCGTTGGTTGTAGTTTTGCTAAAAATTATCTTACATTCGCTCTCATTACTTCTTTTTTTATCTTGGTGCAACACAGAGCGCGTATACGCATAAAAGTAAAGCTTTAACGTCCAAAAAGTAAGCCCCCATTAACGTTCAGCACTTCACCTGTGATAAATGAGGCTTTCTGTGAAGATAAAAACAGAACTGCCGCTACAACATCCCCAACATTCCCAGATCGACCTACAGGGGTTTGGTTGACTATTGACTGAACGATTTCTTCAGACCACTCGTTGGTAATGCCAGTGTTTTCAATATAACCAGGAGCAACAGCATTTACCGTAATTCCTTGGGGACTGAGTTCGCGTGCCAAAGCATAAGTTAATCCATGCACGCCTGCTTTGGCTGAGGCATAGCCTAAATAACCCGGTCGGTTTCCTCCCGTAAAGGCGGCATTGGTGCTGATGTTAATTATGCGACCGCCTGGTCTAGTCAAATGAGGAGCAACCGCCATTGCCATGAGAAAAGTACCTTTGAGATTAGTGTTTATCACCTCATCCCAAAGTTGTTCAGCTTCATCTAAAGGTGTCAGCGTTGTCAACCAACGCGGAAAACCTGCGGCGTTAACCAATACATCAATATTGCCGTATTGCTGAACAATAAAATTAACAACTTCGGTAACTTCGTTTCGCTTGCTGACATCTGCTTGTTGCCACACGCAATTGAAACCAATTCCTTGTGCTGTAGATTTGAGCTTTTCTTTATTTCGTCCAATAATCACAACATGAGCATTTTCTTTCACAAAAGCTTCAGCGATGCCACGTCCGATACCACTACTGCCACCTGTGATGATTACAATTCGCATGTTATGTACGCTTTTAGGACTAAAAAACGAACCGCCTTGGCGCTAGCCTCTCCCGAAGGGAGAAGGAAGCCAAGGAAGCCTTCGCGCAGCGTCTCCGACAGGAGAAGGAATGAGAGTTGTAGAGGGTTTTGGCGTAAGTCCGGTTTAAGATGCGATCGCAGCTAGCAGAAATAAGCTATCTACCAAAATTGTACTCAGCACCGCTCCACTAAAGGCGTACCAATGCCGTTGCTTTTTAATTAAGGGCAAAACGCCAGCAATCAACAAAAGTACGCCGAGAATTAGCGCCCAGGCTTCTCCCCAAGGTGTTTGTACTTGCACCAGAGCACTATGTAATATTGGTGATGCTAAAGCTGGTTCGACACGCATGATTTGCCGCCAATAGGGCATTAAGTCTACTAGATAAAAATACACGTCGGTCAAAGCTGTACCCAGTAAAGAACCGAAATAAAACCAGTTACCCACTTTGCCCCAATTCCGCATTAGTGCCCAACAAGCAAATGGTAGCCCGATTGACTCTACTGGCAAATGCCATAACGGTTCCCAACGCAACCAGCCCCAGTAAATTGAGCCGGCTAACCAACTCCAGCTGAACCCTAGTAGTAAATCTCCCCAAACATAAGTTGCGGAGTTTGACATTAATCTAAAACTCAGCCAAATCCAAAATCCTGTTAATACAAAACTTAATAAAGGCAGCGATCGCACTAACGGTGCTTCGATAAACACGGGCACAGATACTAAAAATACCGCCGCCCCAAACACTAACCAACCCTGAAAAGACGATGCCATCACTCCCAATGAGGGACTCAAAGACAGTGCTGTCTCTAACTCTTCTCGGCTTTTTTCTACCGTTTCCTTGTCTAGAGCGTTAATTGAAGGATCAGAAGCCGCGTAAGAAAAAAATGTATTGTTAATCAAAGTTTTTAATATTGTTTACTTAACTTTATATTATTTAAGATATCACAACAATAAATCCCCTGGGGGGGCATATTTATTTTACCTTAATTTTGATTGAGTAAAATTATCTGACCCGGACACAAGGACAACAGAGGCGTAAAGTTGGATAATTCGGTAAAATTACGCAGCTAATATAGGAGTCTGATTAATGGGAATAATGTTAGAAGCGAGCGGTCTAGATTTGCTATTGCCAGCATCAAGTCATATATTACAGGTGGGAGTTCCTTCCTCTGTAGCAACGGGTGAACCGAACCTGATACTGCAAATAATTCAGGCATTTATTCTGGGGATTGTCCAAGGGATAACAGAATTTCTGCCCATTAGTAGCACTGCCCATCTACAAGTATTTACCAAAGCATTAGGCTGGGAACTGCTGGGAGAAAAGTCTTTTGTTGCGACGATTCAATTTGGCAGCGTGATTGCCGTTTTAATTTATTTTTGGAAAGATATCAGTCAAATATTGACTGGAGGCTGGGTAGCTTTCCAAGAAAAAGACTGGGGTCGCGAAGAATGGCAATTATTGGTTGGTGTCGCAGTTGGTACTTTGCCTGCTTTGGTGGGAGGATTTCTGCTGAAAAAGGCATTAAACGATGAAAACTCTGCAATTAACAGCATGACGACCATCGCCATCGATTCGATTGTGATGGCACTTTTATTAGGGGCAGCGGAAAAATTCGGTAGCCGCGAACGCGATTTTAACAGCTTGAAGATTCGCGATGGACTGCTGATTGGATTAGGACAAATGCTGGCTTTAGCACCTGGAGTATCTCGTTCTGGTTCAACTTTAACCACCGCTTTGTTTTTGGGCTTGCAAAGGGAGACAGCAGCCAAATTTTCCTTTCTTTTAGGCATTCCTACCTTGACAATTGCCACTTTATATGAATTTTTCAAAGAAGCTTTGGGTAAGATTGACTTAGTGTTGGTAGGTGTAGGAACGTTATCTGCGTTTATATTTTCGTATATCTCCATCGCTTGGCTATTGCGATATCTTCAAAGAAAAGACACTTGGATTTTTGTTTGGTATCGCTTGGCATTTGGAGTAGCAATCTTGAGTGCGATCGCTACTGGAATGTTGAAAAATAATTAATAACACCGCACAAGGAAAAAAGTGGTGGAGACGTTCGGTGCAAAACGTCTCTACTATAACTGAGGAGTGAGGAGTTAAGACGATTGACATACTGCCACAACTGCTTTATCCCAGATTTTCCCGTAGTATTCTAACCATTGAGTGAACTGATTAAAGCTTGCATCAGAAAAGGACGGGGCTTTTACCCAAATTTTCGGTAAATAGTTAAAATATTTTTGCTGAAAGCTCCAAACTCCAAACTCCCAACTCCCAACTCCAAACTCCCAACTCCCAACTCCAAACTCCAAACTCCCAACTCCCAACTCCCAACTCCCAACTCCCAACTCCCAACTCCCAACTCCCAACCCCCAACTCCTACCTCCCAACTCCCAACACCCAACTCCCAACTCCTAACTCCCAACTCCTATCCCCTAACTCCTA
>NZ_JAOWRF010000151.1 GCF_025753815.1 Plectonema radiosum NIES-515
CTCCCCATTCCCCATTCCCCAATCCCACCGAACGCTTATTCGGTAAATTTCAACTAATTAGCGCTTGCTTTGTGGCATTTGCTCATGGTTCTAATGATGTGGGGAATGCGATCGCTCCTTTGGCTGCGATCGTCTACATTAATAGTACTGGGGCAGTTCCCATAAATGGCATTACGATCCCCATCTGGATTTTAATACTTGGCGGTGTTGGTATTGTCGCTGGTTTAGCGATTTGGGGCAAAAAAGTTATCGCTACGATTGGCGAAAGCATCATTTCCCTACAACCTAGCAGCGGATTCTGCGCCGAACTCGCCACAGCCACCACCATCTTACTTGCCTCCCGGCTGGGTTTACCCGTTTCCACCTCCCATGCCCTCGTTGGCGGCGTGGTTGGCATCGGACTAGTGCAAAATCTCAAGTCGATTCAATTCAAAACTCTCCAAGGAATCGCCGCTGCATGGCTCATCACAGTCCCCCTCAGTGCAGCCCTCAGCGCTGCCATTTTTACGGTTCTGAGTGCTTTCTGGTAGGTAGATGAGGGAGAGGGGGGGAGGGGGTGAGTTCTTGAGATGGGGGGAAAGATGTTTCCCATGTTCTGTGTCTGTAACGCAATTGACCCAAACGCAGGGGATACAAGCCCCGTCATCAGCTTGACGGCTTTTATGTGCTAGAATTTTGACGTAAAGTTTTTCCACGTCAAATGATTCTTTTAGAGTTTAAAGCTAAAGGAAAAACAACTCAATATAGTGCCATAAACAAGGCGATTAGAACCGCTCAATTCGTCCGCAACCAGTCCATTCGATATTGGATGGATAGCCGAGGTGTGGGACAAAAAGAGCTTTATCGCCACAATACAGTACTGAGAGCCGAATTTCCCTTTGTCAAAGCTTTAAATTCTCATGCTTGTCAAGCAGCAGTAGAAAGAGCGTACAACTCAATTGCTCGGTTCTTCGACAACTGTCGTAAATCTATTCCAGGCTTGAAAGGGTATCCGAAGTTTAAGAAAAACTGTCGTTCAGTGGAGTACAAAACGTCCGACTGGGCATTATCTTCTACTAGGAAACAAATCACTTTTACTGATAAGAAAGAAATTGGCAAGCTAAAACTAAAAGGAACATGGGACTTAAACTTCTACCAATTAGACCAAATAAAACGAGTTAGATTAGTACGTAGGGTTGATGGTTATTACGTCCAGTTCTTGGTTAAAGTCGAGAATAAAGTGGATGTACAGCCTACTGGTAAAACTATTGGTTTAGACGTGGGAATCAAAGAATTTTACACCGATAGTAATGGAAATACCGAACCCAATCCGAAATTTTATCAAGCAGGAGAACAACGGCTAAGGTTTAAGCAAGGTCGTGTTTATCGCAAGAAGAAAGGCTCTGCCAACCGTAAGAAAGCCATTAATAAATTAGGACGAGTACACCTCAAAATAAGTAGGCAGCGTGAAGAACATGCCAAAAGAACGGCACGTTGCGTAATCCAGTCTCACGATCTGGTTGCTTATGAAGATTTGAGGATTAAAAATTTAGTTAAAAATCATTGTCTTGCCAAATCCATTAATGATGCAGGTTGGTATCAGTTTAGGAAATGGATAGAGTATTTTGGGATCAAGTTTGGCAGGATAACCGTTGCGGTGAATCCTGCTTATACTTCTCAAAATTGTTCTAGCTGCTCTTATAAGGTGAAAAAATCTTTATCTACCAGAACGCATATTTGTCAATGCGGATTTGTGCTAGACCGAGATTGGAACGCAGCAATCAATATCTTGAATCGAGCCTTGAGTACCGTAGGTCATACGGGAACTTGGATCTGCGATCCGAACGCTTCGGGAGATTTAGCCTCTACTATTTTAGGTGCAAACCTATTTCAGCAAGCTGAATCTGTGAAGTAAGAATCTCCGCACTTATAGGGCGGAGAGTGTCAAATTCTACACAAATTTACAGATGGTTTGAGAATTGCGACAATTGCATTAAGCCAAAGGTAAAAAACGCAGAAATCGGTAAGTAATTGATAATTGCTATTGCCGTTAAAAGAATAGATATCTATTTTTGATGATATTTTATCCGGATAAAAATATCACTTGATGATAGCTGATTTAAGTATAACTTACAGAATAGTTGTTTGTGATGCACCAATCAAAGGAAATCTCCACCAATCAAGTACCAAAACAGTAAAGGAAATTATCCGGTTTGATAACGCTGTCTTCAGCATCACGCAATTAAGTTAAAACGCGTAAGTCCTGTTAAAATTTTTAGTTTATCTGACAAAATACAGGAAATACTATGAGCAAAAAGCAATTTCACAATTTGAAGCAGCATTATCGTCAAGGTGTCAGAGGTTAGAGACTAATGGGGCGATTTGAGAACCGACCAGAAAACCCGCGTGCAAGAGGCGAAATATCTAGGGCAGTAGAAACTGCCTTGTGGGGTGTAGTTGAGGATTTGCAAAGCCTCCAGCAGAATTTGCTCAAATCCTTACAAGAAGATATAAATCGGCTGGAGTCAGACAAGAAACACTTAGCTGATGAGATTAAACAGCTGCAAAGCGAAAAAGAACAGCTACAACAAACCAAGCAAATAACTGAGCAACAAGCTTTGGTACGTCAGTTGGCACAAGTTTTAGCAAATCACATATCTTCTCAATTACAATCTTCGCTTTCGGCTTTAGCTAATCAAGCAATCGAGCGCGATTTACACCAAGAAAATGCGATCGCCGCAGGTATCGCGTCACATGAGGCTAACAGTAATATTGTTACAGAAATTAATAAAAATACTGAGCAACTGATTGGCGCTCTTGATGATACCCTAACTATCACCTTGAAGTTACTGCAACAAGAGTTAAATAACCATCAAAGTGGTATTTCTCAACAGTTGTCTCGGATGCAAAGCCGACAGCAGCAAGGGGAAGCAATGTTGGCAGAATTAACCAATCGGCTCAACAAGGAACTGGAAAAAAAAATTCTTACACCAGTTACTCCAACGAAGTCTGTTGAGTTGACACCAAACGAGCAAAAACAGGAGAATGTCAAAAACACTTCTCCAGCCAAAGAAGTCAACAAACCCCCCGAACCAATTTCTGTTGTTCAATCGGAAACATCGACCAACGGAACTACATTATCTGCGTCTTCTGTACCAGGCAAAGAAGTCAACAAACCCCCCGAACCAAGTTCTGTTATTCCCAACAAAGAAACATCGACCAACGGAACTACATTATCTCAGTCTTCTTTGCCTGTGCCAGAGATTAAGAAACCCCCCGAACCAAGTTCTGTTATTCCCAACAAAGAAACATCGACCAACGGAACTACATTATCTGCGTCTTCAATGCCAGCAGAAAATAACACGAAGGCATTGCCACCAGAGGTAAAAAAAGACCCGAAAGAGCCAATTTCTGTACTTTCCAGAGAACTAAGCGACACTACATTACCCCCGTCCCCTCCGCCAGAAATCAAGGTAAAACCAAAAGAGGTCAAAAAAGACCCGAAAGAGCCAGTTTCTGTTCTTTCTAGGGAACTGAGCGAGACTACATCATCTGGTTCTCGTCAGCCACAACGACCGTCCCGTGGCGCTGGAGCCTTACCAGCCATGAAAATGGGTTTATTGCTGATTGTATTGTCAACGGTGTTGTCGTCCCTTTACAACGTCGCTATTAAAACAATTTTTCAGCCAAATTCCCTTATTTTGGGTGCGTTTCAAGTTGAGCAGTTGATATCGCCGACGTTGGGAAATTGTCTGTTAATTTTGATGCTGAGGATGATAGTGGTTGTACCACTAATGTTAGTTTTGGCGCCGATGATGCATCAGCGAGTGTGGCAAGATTTGCATTCCTTAGCTGACTCAGTACGGGGAAATTCAACTCCCTCGAAAGCAAGTACGCGACAGGTGTTGATATTGTCGCTTGTGAGTGGATGCTTTTTGTTTTTGTCTCAGTTGTTGATATACTTGGCGATTGGACAAGCACCAACGGGGATGGCGATCGCACTTTTCTTTATTTATCCGATGATTAGCGGACTGTTGTCTTGGTTTTTGTTCCGCGATCAACCAACATTATTTCGGATCGGTGCGATCGCCATGATTTTTATCGGTGAATTGTTGATGTTGAGCGGGGAAGGTAATGCCGGTATTGGTAATAGCTCTTCTGGAAGCATGAGTGCGATCGCTTCTGGAGTGAGTTTCGCTATTTACGTAATTCTGACGCGGATTTGTGCTGCTAAATTGCATCCTGTCACATTTACTTTAATTAACTTCGCGACTATGCTATGCTTGTGCTTCATCGGCTTGATGTTGCCTTTACCAACTAGCTCAAGTTTGATCGTTGATCCCAATCGGTTATTAGAACTTATCTTAAGCGCTTTTATTTTGGGCGTAATGACCCTGGCATCTTATGTGTTGAATAACGTTGGAATTAGCAAAGTTAGTGCAACCCGTGCAGCGATATTCGGAGCCAGTGTTCCAGTTTTAACCGTGATTTTGGCTTTTTTAATTATTCAGGAAACCTTATCAATGGTTCAGGGTTTAGGAGTCTTGCTAATTACCTTTGGTGCAGCCGCATTTAGCTTAGAAAGAATACGCAGATCCTAGGGACTGGGGACATGGGGAGAGTTCTTGGGATGGGGAGAGTTCTTGACAAATATTTCTTTTTTCTTCCCCTTTCCCCAATCATAGACAGATGCTCTACTTCGTCCGACACCAAGACCCTTCGGGTTCGGTAGTCCCCCATCGACGGGAACCGCTAAGACGGGGGCTACCTCACCAATGTGTTTGGGTGAAAGGGCTTCATGAAAAAAGGGGTCTTAACCATTTCCCCCTCCCCAAATTGCCCTATGCCGTTTTCACAACTGAAGAAAAATCAGCTTTTTTTGACAAAGCTATACTTCATTCACAACACAGCTAATTGACAAACTGCTGTATACTAAATGCTAGAAGCATCTGTAGTGACTTTTCAAGTAAGAAGCTCCTAGGTAGACCATTCGCTCTCATGGCAAAGTGCAATTAGTGGTAAGTGCGGCATCAGTGAGACAACCTTAAAAACCCCGTATATTGCTCTTTAACGCCACATAATTTTTTCCTGGGGATCAAATCGACCGGATTAAGATTTGCGGATGTTCTTGAAGTTAAAGTAAGATGCAAGAGTGACTATACTAAGATTAATAGTTGTATTTGTGTATTAGAAAGTACGGATAATTTTCCGTCATATTACCAAGAATACTCATAAATAACGCATAATTAAATAATCTGAAGTGAAGATATTGCCTTCAGTCGGGTGTATACTACTTACTTTCCTTTAGCTGATAACTGTGTAAACGTGCTATTCAACTGTCTGTAATATGAGTAACGACATAGATCTGATCAAACGTCTTGGTCCGAGTGCGATGGATCAGATCATGCTTTATCTAGCTTTTAGTGCCATGCGGACTAGTGGGCATCGGCATGGGGCGTTTTTAGATGCGGCAGCAACGGCAGCAAAGTGTGCGATTTACATGACCTATCTGGAGCAGGGACAAAACCTGCGAATGACAGGACATTTGCACCACCTTGAGCCGAAGCGGGTGAAAATCATTGTTGAAGAAGTAAGACTTGCGCTGACAGAGGGCAAGCTGTTGAAGATGCTTGGTTCCCAAGAACCGCGCTATCTAATTCAATTGCCTTATGTGTGGATGGAAAAGTATCCTTGGCGACCGGGGCGATCGCGCATTCCCGGTACAAGTCTGACGAGTGACGAAAAAAGGCAAATTGAACAAAAACTGCCGCCTAACCTTCCGGATGCCCAATTAGTCAGTTCTTTTGAGTTTTTAGACTTGATTGAATTTTTGCATAAGCGATCGCAGGAAGACATGCCCGAAGAACACCGTATGGGTTTGAGTGAAGCTTTAGCGGAGCATATCAAACGCCGTCTGCTATACTCAGGCACCGTCACAAGGATTGATTCTCCTTGGGGAATGCCTTTCTATGCTCTGACCCGTTCTTTTTACGCTCCTGCTGACGATCAAGAGCGTACATACATCATGGTCGAAGATACCGCTCGGTATTTTCGCTTGATGAAAGATTGGGCAGAACGACGACCAAATTCGATGCGAGTCTTGGAAACTATGGATGTGCCACCAGAGCGATTAGAACAGGCTCTATCAGAATTGGACGAAGTTATCCGCGCTTGGGCGGATAGATATCACCAAGAGGGTGGAGTTCCAATGATTTTACAGATGGTCTTTGGTAACAAAGAAGACTGATAATCAATAGCGATTAGCGCAACGAATTGCTAATCGCTTTAATTTCTAGGGGGATTGGTGGGAATTGGGGTGCTCTCAAAAACTGGTTGGATATTTTGTTGCGATCGCGTTGCCGGTATAAACGAAGGTAAATAACCGCTCACCGCTCGGTCACTCGCATCAATACAATTATCCATCGCTTGCACAGGAGCAGAGTCTGTTTCGGCACGCAAACCCACAACACATTCAGCGAAACGCACTGGCAACAAACTGCGACTACAGTAATTTAAAGCTGCTGGGTTTACAGCCTCTTTAGCATTTGCACTAATACCCACTACACAAGCGGCTAAATCTTCCGGACGCCTTGCTTGCTTGCAAGACGCGAGTGCATCCGTCGCCGCAATTTGCGTTTGTTTCTGAATTCTCGACACGCACAAAGATAACTCTTTTGGACGCAGTGCGTTTGCACAACCAACAGATGCCGCGTCAGGAGTTACCCCGACACTTAAAAGGCGACCAGCACAAACACGGTAATCATTCGCGTAAGTGGCGGTGATAGCCATACCAGGTAAGGGACTTCCCATCCATCCAGCCACAGCCAAAGCTGGTACGAACAAGCGAATTATTTCCTTTTTTAACATTAAAAAGGCATAAAATCCGTATTTATTCGTAATGTTTTTTTTTGCGATCGCTAACATTGCCATTCTCCAAACACCCAAGCATATGTTATCTCAAATTCCGGCAATGGGCATGGGGCATCGGGTATTGGTAATAATTATTTCCCTTTCCCCTTTCCCCTTTCCCCTTTCCCCTTTTATAATAAAATGTCTGGGTAAAATTAAACAGGATTTAGATTAAGGAAACACATGTCCCGATATAGAGGACCACGCCTCAGAATTACTCGCCGCTTAGGTGACTTACCAGGATTAACTCGTAAAACCGCTAGACGCGCTTATCCACCAGGTCAGCATGGTCAGAACCGCAAGAAGCGCTCTGAGTATGCTATCCGTCTAGAGGAAAAGCAAAAGCTCCGCTTCAACTACGGTCTGACCGAAAAGCAATTGCTACGTTATGTACGCAAAGCTAGACGTGTTACCGGTTCTACCGGACAAGTGCTGCTCCAATTGCTAGAAATGCGCTTGGATAACACCGTTTTTCGCATGGGTATGGCTCCCACCATTCCAGCTGCTCGTCAGTTGGTAAATCACGGTCACGTAACTGTTAACGGTCGTCCCGTGAATATTGCCAGCTACCAGTGCCGTCCCGGTGAAGAAATTGCCGTCAGAAACCGCGAACAATCGAAGAAGTTGGTAGAAGCTAATTTGCAATATCCCGGTTTAGCTAACCTTCCCAATCATCTAGAGTTTGATAAAAACAAGATGCAAGGCAAGGTTAACGGTCTGATTGAGCGTGAATGGGTGGCATTACAAGTTAATGAATTGCTTGTGGTTGAGTACTACTCACGACAAGCTTAAGGAGTTAGGAGTTAGGAGTTAGGAGTTAGGAGTTGGGAGTTGGGAGTTAGGAGTTAGGAGTTAGGAGTTGGGAGTTGGGAGTTGGGAGTTGGGAGTTAGGAGTTAGGAGTTGGGAGTTAGGAGTTAGGAGTTGGGAGTTGGGAGTTGGGAGTTGGGAGTTGGGAGTTAGGAGTTAGGAGTTAGGAGTTAGGAGTTAAAAGTTAATATCTTTCAACTCATAACTCATAACTCCTAACTCCTAACTTGTTTCATCCGCCAATTTGCGACATGGTGCGAGAATAAACACCCGTTGTTCCCGTGTCGCGTCCTTTAAAGTTGATTTCTGGCTTGATTGCCAATAAATGTCTAACCTGCTCTCGCAATTTTGCGGTGCTGACACCAGCACGCAGAGCAGTTTTCAAATCAAGTTGCTCACTTTCATTTAATAAACAAGGACGGAGCCAGCCATCTGCGCTCAAACGCATCCGGTTACAGCGATCGCAAAAACATTCTGACATCTGACTGATAAATCCCAGTGTCCCCTTCGCACCCGGAATTTGAAATACATCAGCAGGACCATTACCACAAACTTGCGATTCTGTCAAACCCCAACGTTCGCGGATTTGTTGGCGTAACTGAGCCGAAGAAACCCAACCGCGATCGCCAAATAATTGCGAATTGCCAATCGGCATAAATTCAATAAATCTAACGTGCCATTGTTTGTCAATACTCAAGGCAGCAAGATCGAGAACTTCGTGGTCATTAACGCCGGGAATTATGACTACATTGAGTTTGAGCGGGTCAAATCCTACATGGTATGCTTGTTGAATGCCTTCCCATACATTTTGCCATCGAGAGCGTCCGCGATTGCCGATAATTTGGTCAAATATATCTTCTTCGAGAGAATCTAGGCTAATATTAATCCGTCGCAGACCTGCATCGTAAAGGTTTTGCGCCATTGACGCGAGTAAAAAGCCGTTGGTTGTCATTGAGAGGTCTTGAGTTTGGGGAAGAGATGCGATCGCTTTCACCAAATCCACCACATGCGGACGTAACAGCGGTTCCCCCCCAGTTAAGCGAAACCGAGTAAAACCAACGGGGATAAACACCTCTTCAATTAGGGTGAGTAGTTCCGCATCAGTTAATAGCTGTTGCTTGAGGATATAGTCTAATTCTGCCCCTTCCGGCATACAGTATTGACAGCGAAAATTACAGCGATCGATTAAACTTATCCGGAGGTAATCTACCTGGTTCATAATTTTAGAGATTTATCTTCTAGTCTTGATGTACAAGACGCGATTTTTGTCAAGTGATAATAGCTTGATTGATAAATTTTCTTTACATGCTTTTAAGCTAACGTGAATTTAGCTTGATTGTGGATTTGACATAACACAATCCACCATAGGTTATAAACCAATAGAGTTGGTGTTAAGCGCGATCGTCCGAGTGTAGACAATACCGTTGGTGTTAACGTATGTAGAGACTAGCAAGTGCAACGTCTCTACAAGGGTTTTGGGTTCACAAATATTCTTAACCGAACCGTATTGCGAGTGTAGAGACGTGAAATTTCACGTCTCTACAGGTCTAAAATCAGTACTAAAAATCCTTAACACCAAGTGTATTGGGTTATAAGCCGAATGGTTAAAAGCAAAAGTCCTATAAATAGGACTAAATAGTAGCTACCATATGAATTTCAGTCCATTTTAATGGACTTGGGCTATTAGCCTAGGACTTGCAGTCCTAGGCGGGATTGAAAGCTAATTGAGAGTAGTGCAAAATGTAGACTAATTTCTCACACTCAACTTATCTAAAAAATCAATTTTCACTGCCACATTGAATAAATCTCGCTTAGTGCTTGAGCTTTTAACCTCACCCTCATTCAAAGCAACAACATACGGTTCACCATCAACCATTGCGATAATTGGTCCACCAGAAGAACCCCCCGCAGTATCGCAATCATGTAACAAGAAATTGGCTTCCTCTTTTAGAATGCTGCAACCAGCTTGAAAACTTGCAGTCCATCCAGCACCAGCACTGAAATATTGTTGATATTTAGCGCTGGGAAAATCCCCAGAATAGCCGACGAAAAAGTATTTTTTCTGATTGCGAACCAGAGTTGCAGAGGCAACAGATTTCACTCCTAAATAGCCATACTTGCGACCAAGAGGCTTGTTAATTTTCATTACAGCCCAGTCATTTGCATCCAGTTTGGCACCATCTTTGAAATTTGTGCCATAGACAACATCCACCACTTCTGCCACATCCCGTGTATCTTGTACTTGACCATCAATCACATTTGGCAAAAATTTAATTTTTTGGCTTAACTTACCATTTTCCGGGTCGATGACGCAATGAGCATTAGTCAAAATAATATCTTCGGCAATTAAAGCTCCCGTGCAATGATAACTTCCAGCATCTGCCGTAGTACCTTGGACTCGTCCAATAGTTGACCAAGGATATTTTCTGCTCAACATCGGGATGCGATCGTCTATCTGGTCAGGAATACCCCGTGTACCACCTTCATTCGGTTTTGCCGACTGACCAAGACCAGATGGCATAAAAGGTTTATTATTACCTTGGATGCGTAATTTACCTGCATCTTTAAAGCTGGTAAACTTCGGTGGGGTAGTTTGTTGTCCTTGTGTCTGTGCTTGTGCTTGCATTGATGTCCAATAGCCCAAGGTTCCAACACCGAGAATTGCTGATAGAAATAGTGCGAAAGATTGTTTAGTCATTTTATTACTCCTAAGTTAAATAGTTGAAATTCTGACCTCTCCCCCAACCCCTCCCCTACGTTCGGGCAGCGTCTCCGACAGGAGAAGAGAGGGGAGGGGAACATGATTAGTTACCCCCCTTCTTACTCCCCCTTCCCTTGAAGGGAAGGGGGTTGGGGGGTTAGGTTTCTGTCATCGCCACTCACCCTGTAAAGTGAAGGCAGACCAATAATAAGGATTTTTCCAACTCGAATTTTCCCATAATTTCAATTGTGCCCCACGCAAAGCAACTGTAGGTAATTTCCCCTGCTTCAACATTTGTGTATAAAATTCTTGCATTAATTCTGCCGTCCCCGCATCATCAACTTGCCAAAGAGACACACCCACACGTTCCGCCCCGGCATACATTAATCCTCTTGTCAAGCCTACTAAACCTTCACCATTGACATCTTTGCCTAAACCGGTTTCACAAGCACTAAGTACAATTAAATCGGCTCCAAAGTCAAGGTTAAAAATATCACCTAATTGTAAATAACCTCTATCAGCGGGTTTACCTTGTTTGTCTACAAGAGATAAAATGATTCCTGATAGTTCTGGATTTTTGGGGTCAGCAAAGCCGTGGGTAGCAAAATGTAAAAAGCGATATTGTGAAAGTTGCTTATTTGTTACCCAGTTGTAGTTAGCATCAAAATCAAAAGCTTGGAGATTATTAGAATTGGGTATGATATTTAAAATTGCGATCGCTTCAGTGCGTGTAGCTTTAAGTCTTTCCCAGCCATTGCGATTAAGATTTTTTGCTCCTCGCTTCAAGTCAGATTGTTCTATTTGACCGCGAAAATCGGAGTTATCAACGATACTTTCAGGTTTGCCAGTGATTCGCATATCGGTTGCTTCAAATACTGGGTCGGCAAGTACTGCGAGGGTGAGGGGTGCGGTTTTGCGTCCTTTGAGGTCAAGTCTATGAGTAGCGATCGCTGTAACCGAAGGCAAATTAACTATTTCATGATTGATTATTAGCGGTTGATAACTGACCTCTCCCCCAACCCCTCCCCTGCGAGGGGAGGGGAGTTTATCTTGCTCCCCCAACGCTAGTAGGTTCGGGTGTTGGGGGGTTAGGTCATTTAATGCCGCAAAAGGAATCTTCTGTAATTCCCCATCAGCGACAATCACCAAACGCTTTTTGCCTAACTTCTCAGCTACAGGTGCAAGGATGATTTGACTCAGTTTAGTTGCAGAAGAAGCCGTATTTTTGAGAGCTTGAGCTTTTTCTTCTGGGGAGAATTGGTTACATATTCTTATTTTTTGACATTTAATTAAAGTTTCTCTAAATGGAGTAACTGCTTTCTCTATCTCTTCGCGTTTGGGGAGTTCGTAGGTGTCGATGGAGTTGGGAGTTACAGCCCAAAGATAGCTGTGTTTATCACCCAAAGAATACTCTAACAGCAGCGTGTCTTTATCAAGTTGTTGCTGAATTTGCGGTAGAGTCAATGGTTGGGGATATTGCAGCGCTGCGTATTTTGGGCTAGTAGTGCGGATTTTGGTTTCTAATTCTTTCTGTTGAGTGAGGAGATTTTCGACTTCTTTTTGAAGCTTTTCTTGTGCTGGTTTGCCAGATGCCTCTTGTAATAGTTTTCCTCTCGCATCAATTAACTGTTGTAAGCGCTTTTCTTCTGCTAAAAGTTTCGGGTCAACATATGAGCGGATATTTGCTCTAGCTTCAGTTAATAGTTCAATTAAAACACGGGCGCGAGAACTTTCACTTGCGTGGAGTGATAAAGCGTTGTATCCTATGGAAGGGTCTTTTTTGTGCAGTTGCATCAACAAGTCGATGTAGAATTTGTAAACGTCCTGTTTAGAGGCAAAGTAAGAAGTTCGCAGGTCTTTTCTATCAACTTTGGTGCGTAAGTCTTCGATGATTTTGATCGCTGTTTGGATTTGGGTTAGCGCTTGTTGGAGGTTGCCTTTGTCGCGTTTTACAGAAGCGATATTATAAAGAGTGCGAGCTTCCTGTGCTTTATCGCCCACTTGCCGCGATAAGGGTAGTGACTGATTGAAGTATTTGAGGGCTTGTTGCTTGTCGCCTAAACTATCGTAGACTTTGCCAATATTGTTGAGAGTAGTAGCTTCCCCCGCTTTATCGCTCACTTGCCGTCTTAAAGGAAGTGACTGATTGTACAAGTTGAGGGCTTGTTGATTGTTGCCTAAAGCGTCGTGGACAGCCCCAAGATTGCTGAGGGTTGTAGCTTCCTGCGGTTTGTCTTGTACTTGTCGCGACAACAATAGTGCCTTACTGAGGGACTTGAGTGCTTGTTGCTTATCGTCCAAATCGTAATATACTGAGCCAATATTGTTGAGGGTGGTAGCTTTTAACCCCTTGTTGTCCACTTGCTCCGACAATGCAAGCGAAGAATTGTACTTGTTGAGAGCTTGTTGTTTGTCACCTAAACTAGCGTAGACTAAGCCAATATTGTTGAGGGTGAGAGCTTGTTGCAGCTTATCGCCTAGTTGCTGGTACAAGGATAATGCAGAATTGTACTTGTTGAGGGCTTGTTGTTTCTCACCTAAGCTATTGTAGACATTGCCAAAAACAACAAGGTTGCGAGCTTGCCCAACGTTGTCTTGTAGCTGCTGCGACAACAGTAGTGCCTGATTTAAGTAGTTGAGGGCTTGTTGCTTTTCGCCTAAACTATCATAGACTCCGCCAATAGTGTTAAGAGTCCTAGCTTCCTCCTTCTTGTCGATTTGCCGCCACAGCGCTAGTGAAGAATTGTAGAATTTGAGAGCTTGTTGCTTGTCGCCTAAACTCTCGTAGAGTAAGGCAATAGACTCAAATGTACCAGCTTCACGCGCCTTCTGGTCTAATTTCCGCCATAAGGGTAGTGCCTGATTGAGGTAGTTAAGGGCTTGTTGCTTGTCGCCCAAATCCCTGTAGATTATACCAATACCGTTGAGGGTAACAGCTTCAAACTTTTTGTCGTCTAATTGCTGCCACAATGGTAGTGCTTGTTTCCATTTCTCAAGTGCCTGTCGCTTAGACTCTGCTGTGCCTTGCTTAAGTAGTTCTAAACCCTCATTAGAGAGGACTAGAGCCACTGCGCGAGTTGCTTGAGTTGAAGCAGTTTCCGGTTTTTGTGCTATCTGCACACTCATGCTGCGAGTTGCTGCCACCGATGACAAAAAGACGGCACTAAGTAATAAAATTAAACTTCTTCGGGTAAAACTGGGTAGCAAGCACCAGAAAGTCCGCTGAGATTTTACACGTTTGTTCATTCTTCAGCCTTAGTAATATTCTTCAGTTTGGCACTATAAGCAAATGATTTAATTTACTTCAGTGATTTCTCTGAAGTTTCATTGTTATCTTACAGGCATTCTGAAATAGATATGCGATCCGTTTCTGATTTTGTAACGAGGTGGGGGATATACGCATATAGAAGATCCCCGACTTCGTAAAAGTTGTCGGGGATCTGACCTGAGAAGCGATCGCATTTTTAAATGTAGGGGGATGCGATCGCATTGTAAGGAAATGCTGTATTTAGTCAGATTCGCAATAAATAAATAAATGCGAAGTCGGGATGACAGGGAATCTCACAGACGATGACGAAAAGCCGCGAATGCGTCTACGCTATGGCAAAAACACGCGATTGTTCTCTCATGATGCTTGTATTGCAGGATTTACGAGTATAACATAAGAAATTGCCTGAGGGCGTATTTCAATCCGTAAGCTCAAAAAAATCATCGGTTACAGTTGCACCAGATTGTGGCATAATAAGCCGATCGCATACACTACCACTTTCCCTACCGTGCAATCAACGGATAATATCGATGATTTGGCTGCTGCCTTACAACAGCCAGCAGATTTGACTTTTGAACTGCCCGATCCGGAAGATGAAGAGATTCCAGAGTCAGATTTTTTAGAACAGCTAGATGTAGCTTGGCAGGTATGCGATCGCTTTGATTTGCAAACCGAAATTTGGCGGGGTCGAATTTTACGTGCAGTGCGTGACAGAGAAAAAAGAGGTGGTGAAGGACGCGGTACGGGCTTTCTCAACTGGCTGAAAGAACGAGAAATCACCAAAAGTCAAGCTTACGGTTGGATTCAACTCGCAAACAGTGCTGATACACTTCTAGAAGATGGTAAACTTCAGCCCAGCGCTATCAAAAACTTCAGCAAACGCGCTTTTGTGGAAACTTCCAAAGCAGCACCAGAAGTGCAACAAATGGTGAGTGAAGCTGCCGAAAAAGGCGATCGCATCACCCGTCGCGAAGTTCGGCAAATCAACGACGAATGGACGGCGATGTCTTCTGATTTGCTACCGGAAGAAGTGAGGCAAAAAGCCGCAGATAATACCCTTCCTCCGCGCTACCTCGCGCCTTTGGTCAAGGAAATGGAAAAACTGCCGGAATCGCACCAAAAATCGCTACAGAAAGAAATAGCCGCAAATCCTGATGTCGATACTCTCAAACAAGTCACCACAGAAGCGCGTAACTTAGCCAAATATCTCAAATCTGCGGCACAAGTTCAAGCTTTGGAGGAAGGACAAGTTGATATCGAAACGGCTTTAGAAGAAGCCCAAAGGGTCGGCTGTTTGAATATAGCTGCCGATTTAGTTAATCAATCATCCCAAATCGAACAAACCATCGCCAAATTATACATGACTTGGAAGCGCATCAACAATCTAGCCGATCGCTTGTATGTAGATACCGGTGCTTCTACACCAAACTTGCGATCGCTCCTCGATTGTTTAGAACCCTTCGGTGGTGAAGTGATGGAAATAAAACTTGGTGGGGCAATGGAGAAGACTATCCGCTTGCAAATCCAAGAAACAAATTAGCGTCTTATTCGTAGTGAGCGCTGAAGCGCTCAATCCAACCTTCATAGAGACGTAGGGCGCGGAAGGTCTCTACAATAATATGTGTGATTTCTCGGACATGATATAATGAGCGATTAATCGCTCACTACGAACGAATAAAAAAAGCCTCCCGATGTCGAGAGGCTAAAAAAGTTTAGCGGAGACAACTTTTTCAATTAAGCAAGCATAACAGCGATCGCTCCTCCAAGTGCGGCAAAAATTGCGGATACTGTCGCGGTTGCAAACAGCCACCAAGCTGCTGATGCTGCGGCTTTGCGGGTTTCTTCTGCTTGTCGTTGCGCTTGGTGTTTCACTTCTTCCAAGCGTCGCTGTGCTTCTTGTTGAATGCGTTCAGCGCGTTGTAGTACTTTGTTACGCGCTCCTTCGATTTGGTCGATAATTCGGTTAGCGTCTTCTTCGGAGATATCCTCACGAGAACTCATAACCGCTACCAAGGTTTCACGGTTGAAAGAAGACAAGCGATCGCGCATTGCTTCAAATCCCGCTTGCGGATCGTCGAACATCTTGCGAACATCGCGCTTGATACCATCATAATTCAATTCGGGACGTTCCAACGCATTGAGGTAGTTGCGAATGCTGCCAAAAACACCATCCACTACACCTTGAATCTGCCGTTGGATACCCCGCACTTGTTCGACAAACTGCTCCTGCACCGATATCATATTATCAGCAATTTGTGCGGCTTCTTCATCGGTAATATCTTCGCGAATTTTCAGCAACGCGATGATTGTCGAGCGGTCAAATTGGGAAAGCCGTTCAGTTATACTTTCCATCCCCACTCGCGGATCGTGCAACATCAATTGCAAGTCGCGTTTGATACCTTCAGGATTAAGTTCTTCTTTCCCCGTTTGCCGCAGATACTCTTGCAAATAAGCTTGGAAAGTTTCCACTCTTTGCTGAGTTCTGGTAGCTAAACGACGCGGTGCACGGACAATATCGCGAATTGAGGTTTGTACAGAATCGATTACCTGATTGACTTGTTCTTCGCTCAAATCTTGACGCTGGCTCAGTAATTTCACTAGCGTATCTCTGTCAAGTTGCGACAATCTTCGCCGTAATGCGATCGCACCCTCTTGGGGATTTTCAAACAATCGATTTAAATCGCGTTGAATTCCTTCGGGGTTGAGTTCTTGTTTGCCAGTATTTCGCAGATAATCGGCGATCGCACTCGTCGCTGAGTCGTATTGCTCTTTAGCTTTATCGGCTAAAGCTTGTGGTGCGTGACGAACATTGCTCCAAGATTGGTCAACAGCATCAATTGCTTGATTCACTTGGTCTTCGCTCAAATCTTTTCGCTGACTCAACAATTGTACCAGCGTATCGCGATCAAAGCGAGACAAACGCGCCCGAATTGAGGAAATTCCTGCTTGGGGATCGTCCAAAAGCGTTTTCAAATCTGCCCGAATCGCATCCGGATTAAGTTCGGCTTTCCCGGTGTTACGCAGATATGACTCTAAATTCAACCACAGCGTTTCCGCTTGATATTTTGCTTGTTCTGCCAATCCTTTGGACGAAATCAAAGCTTGATCGCGCTGATTTTCTAACTGGTCAAGAATTCTGTCTGCTTCGTATGGCTGAATATCATTGCGTTGCAGCAATAGATCTCGCATCTCTTGACGGTCAAATTGAGACAAACGTCGAGATAAAGTTTCATAATCTGCGTCAGAGTCTTCCAGCAGTGGTGTGAAATTCTGCTGAATTGCTTCTGGGGTGAGATCCGATGGAGGTGTAACTAGTAAATAACTTTCAACTTTGCGTTGCAAGTCTAATACGATTTCCCTTTCTTCCGCTGCGGTGACTTTCACCAGCACATCTTGCCGGATAATTTCGAGTTGCTCGACAATCCGTTGAATTTCTGTTTGCGTTAACAGTCCCCGTTCTTGGAGAATATTCGCAAAATCTTGCTTGGAAAGTCGCTCAACCTCCCGCTTGACTGTTGCCGGATCGGCTGCTGGATCGTAGAGTACATGATGAAATTCTTCAGCGATTTTTTCGCGACTTAGTTGCCAAGCATAAGTGTTGTGCAGGTAGTTTTCGACATCAGCACGAATCGGGCTGAAAGGCTGCTTTGGTGTGGGAAGTCCTAATTTATCAGCTTTATCAGTTACTTTATCTTTGGCAGTAGAAAGACTACCTAAGATTTTTTCTACATCCAAATCTGATAAATCCGTGCGTCCCATCACTATACCAGTCAGCGCGGTGATTCCCTGTTGGAGAGTTTGCTGAATTAGATTTGGGGTTGCTTTTTGGTCAGAACCCTTAGAAGCAGGCATCTCAGACATTAACTGATCCACTTTGCGGTTCAGTTCATCTGTCTTGGTTTGTCCTGGTTGCACAGATTTGAGATATTCCATCAACTCACCCATGCGGTCTGGAGCCGATTTGGTGCTGACGACTTGTTGCCAAACATTATATAATGTGTCGGCAACACGGTTAATATCTCGTTTGGAAAGGTCAGTGCGATCGCTTACCAAACTAACAAACTTATCCCGGTCAATGTTGCGTAAATCTGGAGTACCCGCTAATGCTTTTAATTGCGGATTGTTCAGCAATTTTTCAAACTCACCCCGAATCTTCGATAAATCTAATTCTGGGGGACGCACCATTTCTAAGTAATCTTCGATATTCTCTCGGATACTACTTGGGTCAATCGCACTGCCGATTTCTCGACGCACAGCGGCTGCTGCGGCTTCTGCGGTGGCAACAACTTGATTATTGATCGCTTTCGCCCCCAATGCGGCGGTAGCCGTCCCCATAATCGCCTGAAAGCCAGATGTTGCCGTATTTACGACTGAGCCTACTAAGGAACCTACCGTAGTTGAACTCACCCACACCAACAGCAAAAAGTACGCACCCCAAATTACTAACCCTAAAATCGCTCCCAATCCCGGACTCAAAGTCAAGAGGCTCAATTTTACCGCTAAGAAACTGGCAATCAAAAGAGCGATCGTTACGGTGACTAACGTCCAAATCCCTACCGCAGTCCCAATTTTGCGGATTGTGCCGCCTATACTATCATGATTTGAGCTAGAATCCGAGTCTGGTTGGTGTCCCAGGTAAGTAATACCTGCCGCTACCGAGAGGTTTGTTAAGACTAATTGGATGGCAAAGGCTAAAATCACCCCGGCAATCAAAGCCACAAAAAAGCGCGGTCCTGCAAAAGCAACAGATGCCTGTGCTGGGGTAATTATTGAGGGGTCTACTGAAACCTGTGCCACCCAAAAGAGCGGCTTGTAAAGTCCTAGCATTATTTGTGTACTTTCAAACATGATATTTCCTTCTTAATCATTTAATTCACTAGAAATTTAAAGATTACGTGAGAATAAATCACCCAACTGGTGTAAATCTCAGAATCGTCGAATGTAGGCGTTATCAGCATCTCTCTCAGGTTTGAATCTTGTCTACAGCGCTGGATAGAATTTTGAGAATTTCTGAATGCAGATAGCGATCGCACACGAATAATCTGCATTTCTTTTGGTAGCAGATAATTTGATTAGTCTGACTCAGAAATATAATTCCATTATTTAATTTTTGATGAAATATTAACAGCGAATATATTGAATTAAATCTGGTTTTGTTATCCGTTTGTAACATTTATTTACAAATTTCGATTTTATCACCCTCTCAAGGTGGATTTATTCGTGCAAAACAATATTCAGACATTGTGCCCATAGACAGAAAACATATTAGTTATATCTAGCTACATTAAAGTTATCAAGCAAAAAGTTCAGGACATAAAAATGGAATCTCGTCCTTCTACTGATTTACGACCAATTGCGACTGAATATAACGGCAAAGACCGCAATGCCTTTTTATTTGGCTTTAATCCTCAAGCTGAATTGTGGAACGGTCGTTTTGCGATGATTGGTTTTCTTGCTTATTTACTTTGGGATGTAGCTGGATATAGTGTTCTTCGTGACGTGCTACATTTCATTGGTTACTAAAAATTAAATATCTACAAATACAGAAAAAACTACTTTTTTTAGGAGAAAAACAATGCAAAATCGTCCTTCTACCGACTTACCACCAGTTGCTACCGAATATAACGGTGTAGACAGAAACGCATTTCTTTTTGGCTTCAATCCTCAAGCCGAATTATGGAATGGTCGCTTGGCAATGATTGGCTTTGTTGCCTATTTAGCTTGGGATTTAGCTGGATACAGCGTCGTTCGTGATGTATTGCATATCGTCGGTTACTAAAAATTAGAAAACACAAAAAATACACAGATTAAGGAGAAAAACAATGCAAAATCGTCCTTCTACCGACTTACCACCAGTTGCTAAAGCTTACAACGGTGCAGACAGAAACGCATTTCTTTTTGGCTTCAATCCTCAAGCCGAATTATGGAATGGTCGCTTGGCAATGATTGGCTTTGTTGCCTATTTAGCTTGGGATTTAGCTGGATACAGCGTCGTTCGTAATGTATTGCACATCGTCGGTTATTAATTGTAACTTGGTTAGGGCAGGGTTTTACTGCCCTTATTTAATAATCGGTTTCCCACATATTGTAGAGAGGTTCCACTCAGAGGCATCTCTACGACTTTTTAGGTATATTTATTACTATTAATAAGTGCGGATATAATATAACTCCGCTGCTCCTGTAGAGACTTCGTATTTCAAAGACTCTACAACTCCTACTCCATTCTCCTAACTCTTCCCACTTTTGGCAAGCGAAGCCAAAAACGCGAACCACCTTCCGGACGAGGTGAATAACCAATCTCCCCTCCCCAACGTTCAACAGTAATCCGACAAAAATAAAGTCCCAAACCGACTCGACCGGATCTATCTTTTCCTTGAGAAAACTTTTGAAATAAATTTTGTGCCATTTCCGGTGCTACACCAGAACCTTGATCGTTGACAATTACGAGAACATATTCCCCATCTTGTTGCAAATCAATAGTCACAACAGACCCCCCAGGACTGTGACGCAAAGCATTTTCTGTCAGATTTGAAATCACTCTATCCAAACGCGATTTATCACCAACGACCTTCCAGTCTGCGGTCAAGTCAACATTAGGAGCAAGCAGTAACCGCATTTTGTTCAGCGTAAAAGTAGGAGTTAAAATTTCGATAAGTTCTTGTGTAGAAATCAAAGCATCTGGAGCTTTATCAACATCAACACTAAAAGCTTCCAGTGACTGTACTTCTGCCAAAAAAGCATCTAATATTTGCCGAATCAACATTTCTTGCTTCACAGATTGTTTTCGACCAATTTCCAAACGTTCTTTGCCCTTTGGTGTCAAATTTTCAAATTCTAGCAATGCCAAGCAGCAATTAATCCCGCTTAATTGACCTGCTATATCATGTATAATGCAGTGAATTAAAACTTCTTTTTTTTGATTTTCTTTTAAGAACTGTTGATAAGTTAATTCATTTTCTCTAGCTTTCTGGATAATAGATTGCATCTCTTTGTATTCACCATCTAATGATTCGATTAATAAGATTTTTTGATGATTTATACAAATTGCTGAAGCTTCAAAGTGATATTCTTGACCAGTTAAATCTATCTGAGTCCATAAACCTGATTTTAGTTTATCTTCATTATTGCTTTGCCAGAATTCTTCCGCATCAATCAAAAAGTTTTCTAAAAATAGAAACTCTTCTTCAGGGATTAATATTTGCATCCCCGATATCACAGGACGACGACAAAAAGACCCCAACCAATTTGGTACAGTTCCAGTGACTCTAAAAGAACCTACATTAAGTCTTTCTAATACTAAGATTTTCAAAGCGGCAAAAACGTCTGCCGTAATAGAATGGCTCATAATTTTAACTAAATACAATAAATTAACTTTTTATTTATTAAAATTAAATTTGCAGACAGGAAAACTTAAAATGTATTGCTTCGCTTACTCTATTAAGTGTAAATTACTGATGAAAAAATTTTAATAATTTTTATTGAAACAAGCTAGAGTCATTTACTTGTTGTTGAATAACTGAGAGTTGTAGTTCATCTTTCGTAGCATCTAACATCAGCACCCAATCTCCTTCTTTTGTCGGGAAGATATGGACATCTGCACAAATGCCATATTCAGTTTTCATCCGAGGTATAAATAAGGGAAAATCATCCAATGGCAGTAACCCTTCGAGAAAAAAAATTTGCTCTCCTACATTAGTCTCTTTTTCTAGATTCGTAACTCCGTATACTGCCAGCTTACCCCCCGAAGCTGACAAACAACCATCTTTGTTTACTAAAAGATAAGCCAAAGAAAGTTGTTCTAGCATGAAAGTAAGAATATCAGCAACAACAGCAGGAGGGACATCTAGCATCTATACCTCCAATATTTGATTAGCAAGAGTTTGAAAAATTTCTTCTACACCCAGACCAGTTTTAGCACTGGTTTGAATTACAGTCCAGCCACGCTGTATAATTGCATCGATTTCTGCCGTTTCAATTTCCCATTCATCTAGCAGGTCTGATTTGTTAAGTACAAGAATAAACGGAACTTCTCCAATGGTTTCTTCTACTCTTGTTTGCAGACTAAAGGCTTTTTCAAGAGTGTTGTGTCGAGTTCCATCTACTACCAATAAATAGCCAGATGAACCCCGTAAATAAGACAGTCGCACCTTTTGAAATTCGTCCTCACCGTAGAGATCCCAAAGAATAAAATTTAACTCTTTCTCTTGAATATTCACTTTCTTTTTGTCAATTTTTACACCCACAGTACTTTGATAGTTTTCCGAAAATATGCTATAAACGAATTTGGCGACTAAACTGGTTTTACCTGTGGCAAAAGCACCTACCATACATATTTTTTTTTGAAGCATAAAAAATGATCACTTATTTAGGGTTATCAGATAAAAATACCTTGAAAGATACCCTAGAATTAGATTTTTGTTCTTGTTTTATCGATTTTATGTCTAATGGGTGGTTAAAACCCACTGCTACGGTTTGAAAATTGCTGGCATGAATTCCGGAAACGGTTATATAAGATAAGATTTTGTTAGCACGGGCTTGACTAAATGTTATGTCTTTTTCTTTTTTAACTGCATTCTCATGTCCGATTATTTGAATACGTACATCCTGATGCAGATATTTTGCAGTATTCAGTAGCTTTTGCATTTTTACTAGTAAATTCTGCATTTTATTCTCTTCACCAGGTAAAAGCTCTGCTGTGCCTTCTAAAAAAAAGAGCATATTTTCTTCTATTTGCTTCTTATATGAATTGAGTTTTTTGAATTCGGGATTTAAAAGATTATTGTATTCAAATTGAGTGACTCCGGGAATAAAATGCCATATTTTTTGTGCTGACAAAATCCATTGCCGAGGAGCAGAACCTGTGGCATGAAGAATGCCATTTTCGTCAACATTTAATGATACAGTTTCTGGAGATTGAAGTAATTCTGCGGCTCTTTTTGCGGTAAATTGTGGTTGTAAAGACATGTAAGGTTCCCAGTTACTGATGACTTTTTTGGGAGGTATGTTTACTTCTTCCATTAGCGCTTTTGGATCTACCGCTAACGGATCACGCATTCCTGAAAGGAAATATTTACCGTGTCGTGAACTTGCTTTGGTGACTACAATTCCTGGTTGAGAGTTAAGTTTGTCTAGATAAGCGTCCCAGCGAAGTTGATCTCTAATCGTAAAAAAGCTCCAAATCCCGCATGCGATCGCTATTATACCTAAAAATGTCCACGCATAAGTAGAATTCTGTTTGCGCGAAGATTTATATTGAACTTCTAAACAAGCTTCTAAATAAGGCTTACTTGCTTGAAAAGGCTCTGTTTCTCCTTCAAATTCCGCAAATTCTTTATTTAACTTCAGGTGAATTTTTTCTATTGCTTCTTGAAAAACTAACCTTAATTCTTGACGCGCTCTCCCTCGAATAATTCCTGCTAATATCCCTTGGGGTCCCTCTTCAATCCAAATAGTCAGTTCTCCAAACCTCAAACTTTGCAACGATTCGCCTTTTTGCACACTGAAAGAGTCTTTGATAAAATCTTGGATAGCGGTCAACATTGCGGAAACCAAATCCGGATCTTGAGCGGCTACTTGTGGTGCTAAAATATGTTGCAGCAACAATCCCGTTTTTTTATGAATTAGAAAAATCTGTTCTACACGGTAAACCATAGTGCGAAGCAGCACAATTTCCGCGAATGATTTTCCTGTACGTTGTGCTTCTAATCGCCATTTCAGGCTTTGTGGTGATAAGCTATGTTCCAAAGTTTGATTTAAAGATTGAACCATCTCGTCAAGAGCTGTGGACATAGCCTTGCGGGTAGCTGGTCCGATGACGGGAAAAATCGTTTCTGAAAGAATATTTAAATCTTTTTTAACAGAGTATTCAATCGCATCTTCGATGGTCGATACTATTGCTTCACTCAGATTTTTATCTTGCATTGACCGCAAGATAATCGCTTCTGGAAGCAAGCGACTGATATCTTCAGCTTGGACTTGAACGTCGTCTAGTAGTTTATAAAGTTTGTTAACTTTGGTAGGTTCAAGACCAAGAAGTAAACTGCGAAGTTCACTTAGGTCATCGCTGGTGGCATTATTTGGGGATTCTTTTGCTATTTCATTTGTGGAATAGTCACTCATTGCCAATATCCCCTAATTTATAATTGATAATTAAGTTCTATGATGTCGTTATAACTGACAAAGTAAAAAGCAAGTCAAAAAAACTTATTTTTTTTGACTTTTATCTTGTTCATCTGGTGTCTATTGTTGGTTTAGTCGAATCGCTAATTCTGTAAATAACTGTGCCAAGGCAGAACGGTCAGTTTTGTCTTGACGAAGTTCTTGAGTATCCCGTTCTAAAGCCGCTAAGATTTCTTCATATTTTTGGCGAATATCATCGTGTAAATTTTTTGATTGGTTGAGAATCTGCTCTCGCATCTCCCGCTGATTATTAGTAGTTTTTTCATCAAATTGAGCAAGTTTGTTTTCTAAAGAGACAGTCATATTTTGATGTTGTTCGGCAAGTGTTTTCAATGCTTTACCGCGTTCTGCTTGCTCGTTATTTACCTGCTTGGCTAATGACTCAATCTCTGTTTTAAAATAGCTTTCTAAGGAATCTAAACGTTTTTTCGTCTCATCTCGTAAGTTGGTACACTCTTTAAGAAGACGTTCTTCTAAGCGGGCAAATTTTCTTTCGACATCCCGCATCTGATTACCGACAAGAATATCTCTAACTTTATCTAAGCTATTAATTTCGCTGAGATTATTAAATTGAGATTTGTTAATATCTGGGATTGACAACTTTTGCGTTGATTCGGAATTATTCTGAGCGATGTATTCTTCGTGGGGGTTCATACCTTTAAGCCTTTAATCTATTTTGAGTTTTGAATATATTTTTCTTTTAGAGTTTTAGCACACATCTAGCTAATATGTTTATAATCTTTACACTATGATTTACATATAATTTAGGACTTACAGACTGTACAAATTTATGATCTTGTGCATTCAGGAAAATACGTTGTTTCCGACTTTGATAAATAGCGTAGATATCGCCGAAAAAGTGTCGAAAAATCAAGGTTTAATGCCTGAAATCCATAGGACATCTTTGGTATTTTCTGTCAAGACATCAAGCATCATCGGAAAAAATAGGAGTTTCGGTTACATCGGTCTACAACGCACATTAAGGGCATCGAACCGAGTATCTTATAGAGACGATAAAACAGTTTTGCAAATAGGCTGTTTTATCGTTGCTATTAGACGTCTGGTAGAAATTAATTATGCGTTGCCCGAAACCCTTGATTAGACGATTCTGTGCTACGTCTCTACGTATGACTCTGGAGATGTCTATTATATTGGCAGTCAGAAGCACTCTAGGACTGATTATTTTTAATAAAGCGGCACTTTTCGATTATAAGCGTCTACAAAGCTTGCGTAGTCATACTCAACTTGAGTAGTATAGTTCACTGCGAAGTTGACAATCTCATCTTTGAATGCAGACTTATTGCTACTAACAACGTCGGTTACTTCTTTATCAACGCTATAGGGAACAATCGAAGCATTGTAGTCGTGATCAGAGATTGCATGGTTCTTGGCAACAATCTTACCTGCATACGCCATCGCATCCAGAAATTTTGACTTGGTGGTTAGCAACGTGTAGTCAAAGTCCTCCTGATAAGGAGATTTTTCATGCAGCATGAAGGAGATGCCACTAACCGTAGTGTAACCAATTAAAGGGTCAGTGTTGGAGAGCATCGCTTTGGTCGCCGTCGTCACCCTTGCCCCATGATGATTCCCATAGTGAAGACCAGGATGTGCGATACTCCCTAGGGGAGTCGCTTGCGCGATACTCCTTAGGGGAGTCGCTTGCGCGATCGCAACTGCGCTACTGGTTTCTTGCTTCATCTCTAAAATCTGATCGTCATCGCTTGCTGAACTTGAACCTTCAATCAGCAAATAATAGCGATACCTACCAAGACTACCAGTACCTGAACCTAATTTGAGGCGAATGTCCTTCAGAGTGTAGTAACTATTGCTATAGCGCTTACTGCTAGAAATTGAGGTGATATAACTGCTCATGGCAGTAGTAATGGCATTAGAGGTGCTGCTGGATACAGGCTGGAGTTTAGGGGTTGTCTGAAAAACTCGATTGCCACTAGTATTAATTTGCGTGTATTTTTTGAGAAAATTAGAGCGGCTTTTACCTGCTGTAGTTTGAATTAAATCCTTCACGATACCGCTTGTATTGCTAGATTCGAGACGGTAGGACAATTCATCGTTAGTCCCCTTAAAGTCGCTCATTTTGTTCAGGTAAGCATCCAGGAAATTCCGGACTATATCTTGGGAATCGCTGGAGTTTAAACCGTTTTGTTTAGCTGCCAGAAGAATTGAGACTGCCATCCGTCGCAAGTCCCAAACATAAGGACCGAGATAGCCTTCGTCAAAGTCGGTGGTATCAAAGACGTTGTTACCATTGCTATCCCTTATCCCCCCAAGATTTTGCATGTGCATATCTCCCTCTAACCAGATGGCTGATGTAAAGGAATTAACAAATCCAGAACTTGGTAAGGTCAAAGTATCGCGGTAGAAGATATGATTTGTCCCTCGATAAAAGGCAAAAGGACTAACCGTCATTTTTTGCATTTTCGTTGCTAGTTCCTGAGGCAACTGGCTGGCAAACAAATGGTTGTATTGGTAAATTTCATTCTCCACCCAACTCGAACGCTTGCTTGCGGCTTGAGCGCTGAATGTCAAAACCAAAGTCAAAGTGAAGATGGCTAGGATTACGGATATTTTTTTAAGCATGGCAGTCCCTTAGGCTGGAAATAAATTGAGGCGATCGCGACTATTGTGTAAAAACAATTGCCCGATCCTATTCTTGCTTTTACCACCTTAAGGAAGGGTTTAGAAAGTGACTTAAAGCAGAATGCAACAACTATTCATGACAAAGGAATATGAGAGGGTGCGATCGCACCTCAGCGGGTCTTTTCTTCAACTTAATTGCTATCCATATACAATACCTTCGCCAAATTTATGAACTGCTAGAACAAGGATCGGCAGGGTGGATGCGTCCTAGATTGGTAACTCTGTGGAAAATATTTGCGAGAAAAATTGGGTCTGGTTTTTCCGCTTATGAGTTTTATAGTTTCCTCAACATATTTATAACCTCGGAAATGCAGAGCCGCAAATCAACGACTATATTCAAAGGTTTCAAGATGATTTTGACCGCTTGCTGAAAGAACGCGAGACAAAGGAAGTTGAAGGCGATCGCATTCGTGAAATGCTTGAAATCCAAAAAGCACAATTACAGCAATTTTCGAGTAAATAGACCCTTATTGTAGAGACGTTACATGTAACGTCTCTACATAGGTTTTGGTTTTTGATGTGTGGTTCAAATAGATGAAAATTGCTGTAAATGAATACTTACATGAATTGACCACAATTAAAGCATCCTTGCATAGTTGGAAGCCAATGTAAACAATCAAGTAGCCGGCTACACAATTCCCCTAACCCAGACTAGCTGAAAACGCTTCCTCTTAGCCCACGCAGGTGGGCTTCGTTCGTATAGCCCCAGAATTCCATTCTGAGGGCTATATTATTGATTAAGACTATATAAATGTGATGGTGAAAGAAAATCAAAAATTAGAATTGCATTCATCCTTAAAAGTCATAGATTTATTTGCCGGATGTGGCGGTTTATCTCTAGGATTTCAAAATGCCGGATTTCAAATAGTTGCAGCCTTTGATAACTGGAAAACCGCTATCAAAGTTTATCAAAACAACTTTCATCACGATGTCATATTATGTGATATTGCCGCTTTAGATAATTTTGACATTATCAAAAATCTCAATCCCGATATAATTATTGGCGGTCCACCATGTCAAGATTTTTCTAGCGCTGGCAAACGCGATGAAAACTTAGGAAGAGGTGATTTAACTATTGTATTTGCGGAAATAGTCGCTAGTGTCAAACCCAAATGGTTTGTCATGGAAAATGTAGATAGGTTAGCGAAAAGCGCCAAGTATAAAATAGCTAGAGATATTTTTAAACAAGCTGGATACGGACTCACTGAGAAGAGATTAGATGCGAGTTTGTGTGGTGTACCACAGAAGCGGAAACGATTTTTTTGTCTAGGTGAATTTAACGGTGAAGATAAAATTTTAGAATCTTATTTAGAAGCTAATTTAGCAGCGCGATCGACCACAATTAGAGAATACTTAAGCGATTTAGACATTGAGTATTATTATCGACATCCGAGAAGCTATAAAAGAAGAGCAATATTTAGTATTGACGAACCAAGTCCGACAATTAGAGGTGTTAATAGACCGATTCCTAAAAATTATAAAATCCATCCTGGTGATGCTGCACCCCTAACGCCGCAATTACGACCTTTAACTACTATTGAACGCAGCTATATACAAACATTTCCACCTAATTTTATTTTTGAAAGTTGCAAAACTGACTTAGAACAAATGATCGGTAATGCAGTTCCCGTCAAATTAGCTGAGTATGTTGCTAAATGCCTTTATGAGTATATGCAGCAAAATGTCCTCGTTCATACGTAGTGAGCGGTTTACCGCTCAAATTAAGGGCTGAAGCCCTTACTACCTGAGACACAAAGCGATCGTCTCTTAATATCATGTCCGGTTAATTAATACTAATAAAAACATCGTAACCCTCGTAAAGACATTCCGCGCCCTACGTCTCTACAATATATGTAATAAGCCTGTCATGATATTAGCCCACGCAGGTAAGCTCGCGATCGCACAACGCCGCGAATGACCTTCGTAACCCTCGTAAAGACGTAGGGCGCGGAACGTCTCTACAATATATGTAATAAGCCTGTCATCATATTAGCCCACGCAGGTGGGCTTCGTTTGTGTAGCCGCGAATGACCTTCGTCAGGGCACTATATTACTACTCTGGTAAACTTGCAAACACTTGCTCAACTAACTCCTTAGTCTTCGCTTCCAAGGGCAGCCAATTTACATCACCCGTTTCATCAATCAAATCAGTGTCGATATTTACTGACTTATCACCTGTGCCGTAGTCAAGAAAACACACTTGATAACACAGTTCCCACAAATCAACCGTCACATGTTGATCTTGACGCTGCAAACATAGATGATATCCTGGATGGGGCGTTGGTAAATTGGCAAGAGACTGTCTGATTAAATCGCTTTGTTCCGGTGTTGCCCCTTCCATTTCTTGCAACAGCTGGGTAACGATCGCTTTAGTTTCGTCACTTGTCTCAGCAGCCCAAACCAATACATCCTTGTAAGTTCCCTTCCAAGCAGATTCATCCAGTTGCTTGCGAATGTTATCAACAACGCGAATGAAAGCAGGTTGCATCAGAAGTTCAGCCTGCTGCCACGTCTGTGAATTAGTTATTCTAGGTAGCATGGTAAATTCAAAGCAATATTGAAATAAAAATTAACAACGTTTTTGTGAAAAAATTGTGTTTTCTGCCTAAATCTTTTCTCAAGATAGCGGATTTCATCAAAGAAAACTTGGAGATATTTATTACCATCCGGAAAATGGGTGTTAAAACTGGGGAGGGAATATGATCGGCAAGCTGTTAGACCATCGTTATCAGGTAGTTAGAGTCCTTGCGACGGGGGGATTTGGGGAAACATACATTGCCCAAGATACTAGGCGTCCGGGCAACCCCATCTGCGTTGTCAAGCACCTCAAAGGGGCAAACTCAGATCCGAAAGTTTTTGAAACTGCCAAGCGCTTGTTTCAATCAGAAGCGGAAACTTTAGAAAAACTGGGGAATCATGACCAAATACCCAGACTATTAGCATACTTTGACGAAAATAAAGAATTTTATTTAGTCCAAGAATTTATTGAAGGACATACCCTCAGCGAAGAACTTGTACCGAGTCAGCGTTGGAGTGAAAGCGAAGTCATTCAGATGTTGCTAGAAGTTTTGAACATCTTAGAATTTGTCCACCGTGAAGGCGTAATTCACCGCGATATCAAGCCAGATAATATTATTCGTCGTACTTGTGATCATAAATTAGTTTTAGTAGACTTTGGAGCCGTTAAACAACTGCGATCGCCTAATCTCACTTTTGCTGGGCAAACCACCGCTACAGTAGCGATTGGCACTCCCGGTTATATGCCCACAGAACAAGGACAAGGCAAACCCCGTCCCAATAGTGATATCTACTCTTTAGGTATCATCGCAATTCAAGCCCTGACGGGAGTAGAGCCAATGGATTTTCAAGAAGACCCCGATACAGGTGAAATTATTTGGCAACACTTAGCACCTGTAAGTCCAGAATTGGTGGTAGTCTTAAGCAAGATGGTGCGCTATCACTTCAAAGACCGCTATAACAGCGTCATGCAAGCACTGCTATCATTGCAATTGCTTTCTTCTGTACCCGCAAAGCCTCAAGAATACGCGAAAACTGCTAGCAACTACCAAACAATCAAACCAACTTCTCAAATGTCTGGGCAGCAGACGATCGCCCTAGCACCAGCAAATCATACGGCAAAACCAGCCCGTAAAGATAACAGACCCGACTTATTGCCGCTAGTCATTGCCGCATTATTGGCAGGTGGTGCAGCTGCTGTTGCGACTAATCTAGTTGGAAGTGCGAAAAATCTCGGTTTGAATTTTGCTAGTAATGGTGCGGCTTCCGCAAATATCTGCGAGGCTGTTGTTACAGGTAATTCTAATATTCGTTCTGAGCCGAGTGCAATTAATTCTGATAATATTGTACAAACACTTAGCGAGAACACTAGTTTTGAGGTAACTGGCAAGCGGACAAAACTCGGTTGGGTGCAAGTTAAACTTGATTCTGGCAAGTCTGCTTGGGCAAACTCTCATGTAATAGCTAATTCAGAACAATGGGTATCTTGTTTGCGAGACAAAAGTATTGCTATTAAGACAGTAAATGATAGTGATTTAATTGCGGCTCGACCGATTCCCCAAATCATACCAAAACCAGTTGCTGCAACTTCATTGCCAAAGCAAGAATTACCAGAATTGCTAAAGTTAGAAAAACCAGATCCATTTCGTGCTGAACCATTCACTGCTGATGGAAAATTAGATAAATCAACTGCGAAAGAAAACAATTCTCAAGTTGTAGAACAAGCAAGAGAGAAGTATGATAATGGAGATTTAGGGGGAGCGATCGCACTACTCAAATCTCTGCCGGCAAATGCTTCTTCCACTTGGAACCAAACAGCAGAAACAGTCACCCAATGGCAGCAAGATTGGGCAAAAGCCGAAGCTTTATCTAATGAAATCAATCAAGCACTTGATAACGGTCAATGGGATAAAGTTTTAGCTTATAAAGACCATCCAGAAAAGTTGCCAAATATTCAATATTGGCGAGAAAAAATAGACCCATTATTTAAGCAAGCAGCCGATAATTTAGCAAAACAGGAATTGCCAAAAATAGGTAAACCCCATCCTCAAAATCATCGCATACATCAAGTAGAGACGTTCCAGAGGAACCTCTCTACTGAAGAATCGGACAATATAGATAGTGAAACTACAACGAAAAGAAGTGAAAATGCTTTTTAGGTTAATTGTTGGTAGTTAGTTGTTGGTAGTTAGTTGTTGGTAGTTAGTTGTTGGTAGTTAGTTGTTGGTAGTTAGTTGTTAAAAAGTGCTACTAACTCCTGTAAAAACGCGAAATTTCGCGTCTATACTCCTAACTCTTAAGCACTAACTCTTAACTCCTAACTCCTAACTCCTAACTCCTAACTCCTAACTCCTAACTCCAAACTCCAAACTCCTAACTCCTAACTCCAAACTCCTAACTCCTAACTCCTAACTCCTAACTCCTAACAAACAACAAATTTACTTTCTCGGTTGTGGAGAGGCAATTTTGCGTTCTAAATCAGCCTTATAAAAGTAAACTCTATCGCAATATTGGTTTGAGCGAGAGCAAACAGCCTCGATCGCAACGTTACTAACATTGCTCACATCAAGTGATAATGAAACTAGCTGTGTTGCAATTACAGTTCGGCTTTCAGCTTGTTGACCATCTAAGTAAACCTTAACTACCACATTTGGAGTTGTTGTATCATTGTCACGTATTCCAAATCCCAAATTGAGAGTTTGAAAAGCAGATTCTGGGCGATTATCTGGTTTAATTTTACAAGTTAACGAAGCCGAGCGGTTGCCTGCTCCTAAATAAAACTGACTTGTATAAACTGCTTTGCCGATAGAAACATCAAGATTTTGCTCACGGTAAGTGCCAAGTCCACTGCTAACACATTTAGCTCTCTGCATAGGAACGGGACGAGGCACTGCTTGGGCAATTTTTCCCTCCAAAATGAAGGTAGATAATAGCACTGCACTCGTGATAATTAAGCTAATAAACTTAGTTTTTTGCATTGGGAGTGGAAACTTTAATATTTAAGCTGATAAGTAAAAGCCTCAACAATAATACCTAATTTACTGTCAAATTTTTATTATACAGAGCCAACAGAAATTAGTTACCAGACATAAGCCAATATAGTTGGTGTTAAGAAATTAGTGGTAAAAAATGGTATGTAGAGACGTAGCATTGTATGGTATGTAGAGACGTAGCATTGTATGGTATGTAGAGACGTAGCATTGTATGGTATGTAGAGACGTAGCAATGCTACGTCTCTACGAGGATTTGGGGCTTAACACCAATATTGAGACATAAATCTGGTAACTAAAAAGAGAGTTTTAATCGATTCTGACGCGGAAGCGCAAGAAACCGAAGTTTCTATCAGGGGTGATAGTGCCCAAATTGACAATCACAGCACCCTTAGTATTTGTTTGACTCAGACATTGATTGGGCTGAGGTAACGGTTGTAAGGGAGTGAAAAATGCTCCTTGGTCGCTATCTTGAGCGTTAGTTAGTAAACTATTTGTACCAGTTCGATTGACGGAAATTTCCCCGGAACTATAACTTGTTTCCGGTGGAATTAAATCGCAGAAGCTGACATTTTGCAAGTCTTGATCACCTTCAGCAAGGTAATAAATTGTGTACTCCACTTCATCACCGCTTTGCAAAGCCGTTTCTATTTGGGTAACGCCAGCAGGTGGGCGTCCGGCTTGCTGTAAGATATTGTCGTTATTATCGTTGGAGTCATCGACAAAGGAGTTGAAGTTGGCAATGTTGACAGGCTGACCACTTCTAAACACGTTGGTAATTCGTTTTACCAAGCGCAGACCAGTATTTGCCGCACCGACAACACCACCACGGAAACCGAAGTCAATGTTCAGGTTATCTGGATTGGCTTCAGTTAGGTTAGCTGTCAAAGTTGTGTTAGTGGTTGGGTTTAAGCCACTGCCCGGTCTTGTGACCTCTACAGTGTAATTGCCTAGTGGCAAGCCGGTGAAAATGTAGTTACCGTTGTTATTAGTTGTAGTGGTAGCAACTATTTGATTGCTAGAGTTTCTGAGAGTCAGAATCGCATTGGGAATTCCGGTTTCGCCTGGGCTAGGAGTGCGATCGCCATTTCTATCATTAAAGACAAAATCACCAATTGAACCTCCAGGTGGACGCAGCAAGCCAAAATCAACGTTATTTAGCGTCTGACCTGATTGGAGATTTACATCTACTTGCGGACTACCAGTGGTAATTTGGGGAAAGTCGAAAGGCTGGGTAATTGTGACTCTGTAAGATCCGGGCGGCAAATTATTAAAGCCGTAATTACCGTTGCTATTGGTGGTAGTCGTTTGCGTAGTGTCGTCAGGAGTACCTAATTGACCGTCGGGTCCGGGAAGAGTCAAGGTGAGGGGGACATTAGGAACTCCGGGTTCGCCTTGATCTTGAATTCCGTTACCATTGCGATCGTTAAATACCGTATCACCAATTGAACCAGGATTATTACCGGTGAATCCTGTCATGTTAAAGCCAAAATCGGCGTTCAGGAAATTTTGATTAGCCGCGAGATTGACAATGATCGGATTTCGACCGGTGGTGAGAAAAGCGCGATCGTTCGGTGGATTACCTGGGGGAGTATCAGATTCTACTCTATAAATTCCTGGCGGTAAATTATTAAAGGTATAATTACCTCTGCCACCAATAACTATATTTGGGGTGTTATCGGTGAATTGTTCCGCGATTTGGTTGTCGTCGGGGGTGTTAATAATACCATCTGGTCCTGGACCAAACAATCTCACCCTAACTCCGCCAAGTCCCACATCATTAGAATCTTGAACACCGTTACCGTTGAGGTCTTGGAAAACCGTATCACCAATGGAACCTTGTGAGGTCGGACGGAAGCCAAAATCAACTGTATCGATATTCTGACCGCTGCCGACGTTGATCGGATTCGGCTGGGTTAAAGTCGGGGTGAAGCCTTGAGGGGGGTTGGTGACTGCAACTGTGTAACTACCAGGTGGCACGTTAACACTGTATTTGCCGTTAGCATCAGTGTTAGTGGTGGCAACTGTGTTACCGCTGCTATCTCTGACAACCACAGTCAGACCGCCGATTCCTGGTTCACCAGGTTCTTGAGTATTGTTGCCGTTAGTATCGCTGAATACAGTATCGCCAATTGTGCCGCGTGGCTGCTGAGTGAAGCCAAAATCAGCCGTATTCACATTTTGACCGGGTTGTAAGCTGATGGATGAGGGTACGAGAGTTGGGGTAAAGCCGGCTGGAGGGTTGGGAACAGATACAGTGTAATTACCTGGTGCGAGATTGGGGAAACTGTAATTACCGCTGCTGTTAGTAGTGGTGGTAGCAACAATGTTACCGCTACTATCTCTCAGGTTGATGGTAACGCCGCTAATTCCCGGTTCGCCTTCGTCTTGGACACCGTTGCCGTTGGTGTCATTGAAAACAATATCGCCAATGGAGGATACACCTGATGGTTGCTGGGTGAAACCAAAATCAACTGTCTCAATATTTTGATTGTTGGCGAGGGCGATCGCATTCGGTTGAGTTTGAGTTGGTGTTAAACCAGCCGGATTATTAACTGTGACTCTGTAATTACCCCCAGGCAACCCAGTAAAGCTGTATTTACCATTACTATCGGTAGTTGTAGTGCGGGTAATGTCGTCTGGCGTGTTAAATACACCATCAGGTCCTGCCCCTGCTAAATTGACAGGAACGCCGCTGATGCCGGTTTCCCCTGTGTCTTGAGTGTTATTCCCGTTGGTGTCATTATAAACAGTATCGCCAATGGAGCCTCGTTGCCCAGTGAAGCCAAAATCAAGTGTATCAATCGTTTGACCTGCACCCAAACCGACGGCATTTGGTTGAGTTTGAGTGGGTGTTAAACCAGCAGGATTATTAACTGTGACTCTGTAACTACCCGCAGGCAAACCGGGAAAGCTGTATTTACCATTACTATCAGTAGTAGTGGTGCGGGTAATGTCGTCTGGCGTGTTAAATACACCATCAGGTCCTGCCCCGGCTAAATTGACAGGAACGCCGCTGATGCCGGTTTCGCCTGTGTCTTGGGTGCTGTTGCCGTTGGTATCATTATAAACTGTATCGCCAAGCGAGCCTGTGCCAGGAATAGGCGTACAAATATTTAACCGGGCAAGACCGATAGTTTCATCCTGCCCAGGAGCACCGTATTCTGTTCCTGGCTGGTATAAAACTTGAATTTGGGTAATTGCCCCAGCTGGCGTAACTTGAATGTTGCCAGCGTTTTCAGTGGTTTGGGCATTCTCGTTTATACCTTCTGCCAGAACACTATTACCTTGATTAGTGACTCTAGTATTTGCACCTAATGCCGTGCCTGTCACACCAACTGGTGTAGTTCCATTAACTGCTCTGATTGTCACTCTATCTTGGAAGATTCTTCCTACGTCTCGCGTACCATTTCGGTCAATGTCTAAAAAAGTGAGGGGGGATGCTAGGGTGACTGGTTGTGCAAAAGTGATGGTGAGTGTGGCACTGGTTCCAACTTCTGCCGGATTATCATCTCGAGGTTGTCCAGGTAGCGAATTTCCTCCGATATTAAACCTGAGATTTGGTCCGGGAATACCACCGTATACTTCTGGCTCAATACGTGTTTCCCCTGCGTCGATGACTCCAGGGCTACTTTCAGTGAAGCGGAAGGTAGTACTAATGCCGGCAACGCTCAAATTCTGACTTAAAAAATCTTGCAGGTTGGTGGTAGGATTCCACTCTAAAGTTGTGGGTGATGTCCCAGCTGGACAACTTGTTTGTGCTTGTGCCAAAGCCTTCCCACCCGATGAAATGCTTTTTAGCAATGGATATTGTATGGGAACTTGCGGCACTGTAAACAGCAGTGTCAAAAGTGTCAGTTTTAAAGGTTGAAATATTTGAGAGTGGGTGATTGCTGGTAAACGCTTAAATAAAGGTTTCATAAAATAACTCGGTAAGTGGGAAACGAGTGCGGCTTTAGCCCTGACTAGGGAAACGAAGGAGTGCGGTTTTAACCGCAAGCGAGAAAATGTTTGCCAAGAGTGCGAGAGTTCGCTATAGTAGCGATAGTTACAGCGAAAGTACCATGTATCTGACTAAAAAAAAATCAAATACGGGGACTTAAAGCCAGTAAGTTTGAAGCCTTGAAAAAGCTGTGCAGACTGAGCAAAAACCTTTGCAACCTAGGGTATACAGTAAGGTAGGCTGCTGATTAATCCCAACGTCAAAGTTAGGGACTACCTGAGCAAAGCCGCTCGATAGATTATCAACCATTGCATGAAGCCGGGAATTGATCAGCTGGTAGTAGGCTTTAATGTTGGCATGAAGCCGGAAATCAATATTGGCTCTGGTAACAATTAAAACTTTGTCCAAATTCCCCACAGGAGCTTTAGGTTTCAACTCAAAGCTCTCTGTGAACTGTATGGGATTAAGTACGTTGAGCAAAAAGAATTTTACACCAGTAAGGCTAGTTTTCTTGATGGTGATACTATCCCTGTCTTTAATGCCGATAATCTTCAAGAACATCACTTCTGTGGAAAACGGGTTAAGCGTGGTTTGTATCCTACTCAACATGGTTTCTTAGTTAATGCAGATTGCAATGGTGCAGCAAACATTCTTCGTAAAAGTAACCAGAGAGTCTTAGGAGGACTCGCTAGTGGGCTTTTGGCTAACCTTTAAGAGTGAAAATCTCTTGACACTCTCAGTGTCAAGAGACCTGAGAGGGTCAAGTCAAGTCTGACAGAAAAATTTCCCCCCCCCAGACTTGACGCACGATCGCTTTATTGATGATTTAATTTCATACTTCATACTTCATGCTTTTGCGTTACCTTCTACCTCTAGATGGTTCGATTTGTAAGTCTTGTTCTTGTCCTTCAATAATGATGTCGATCCCTCTAATGTCTCTGAAAATAATTTCCGCACGGCGATCGCGTGCATAATCCACCCGACCACTACCATCACTTACACGCTGGCTTTCACCCTGAGAACGAATGGTCATGCGTTCTGGAGCGATACCTTGCTGCAATAAGTAATTTCTCGTAGCTAATGCCCGTCGTCTACCCAATGCTTGGTTATAGGCGTCACTAGCACGGGGGTCGGTGTGACCAATTATTTCAATCACAATCACCGGATATTGCTTCAACACCTGCGTTACCCGATCCAAAACCAGCGCACTCGCTGGACTAATAAAGGATTTATCTAAGGCAAAGTGAACGTTGCGCGGTACACGTATCCGTAACGGTTCTGGTGGTGTTTCTGGTGGTGGTGCTGGGGGTTCTGGTGGTGGGGGTGGCGTCGGTCTTGATGTACACTGGGGTGGCTGCACCGGCGTTGGTTGAGAAGATGGTGTCAGGTTGGTTGGTGTCCCAGGAGTGCCAATTACGGCAGCGATCGCAGGTTCCGATGTCCCATATTTCGGATCGGTGGCGATCGCACTCACCATTTCTCCGGCTTGCAAGTTTGTCGCCGTCACACTAAAATTGCCTTTGTTGTCTACAGGCACCGTCGCCAACACCTGACTCAACGCTCCATAACCTGGTTCATAAAGCGCTTTTTTTCCTCTTTGATAATCTCCTAAACGATATATTGTTACTTGTGAACCTGGGTCAGCTTTCCCTTGCAAAGTCACACCGTTACCACTCGGTAAAAATGCCCTTGCGGTAAATTCTGGTGCATTAATCGCTCCATTTCCTGTATCGCGGCGTCGATTGCCTGAATCGCGCTTGGGGTTGGGACCATCTCCCCGTTGAAAGTCGCTGACATCAAGATTTCTTCTTGTGTTGAGGTCAATACTCAAACCTTCCAGAGCCGTAAATAAGTTATCTTGGATGATATTCCGTTCAGTATCAGGAAACGCTGACACCACTACCCCAGGGCCTGTTTGATGGTCAATCTCGTTACCAATTATTTGATGATTGCTTCCCATCACATAAACCGCTGCCCGTCGCAATCGTCTACCGTTATAAGTGATTTTGTTATTTTGTAATAACACATCACCTTCTGGTTTAAATAAATACACCCCTGCCCCATCGTTGGCACAAATCAAGTTACCTATAATCTGCGACTTTGTAACCACACCCTCAAACCGCAAGGCATCGGGCATACCGTCGATGCCATTCCCCACGATGATGTTTTGTTCAACTACCGTATTTTCACCACGAACTGAGGTAATAATGGCGCTCCCATCATGATAGTAAATTCGGTTTTTGCGAATTGTCGCTCCTTGGGAATTAAAAACATAAACCCCAAAAGCGGATGTAATTGGTGGCATCTTTTCATCAGTTGTCAGTCCCAACCAGTTGTTTTCAATGACAACATTCTTGGGTGGGACATCTCGGTCATAAAAAGGAAAACTACTATTAGGTGGTTGCTGTCGTTTGGTATTGGGAGGTGGAAAGCGATGGGAAATAACAATATCCCCCGGTGGTGTCGTCAGCGTCACCGGCTTGGGAATCCCATCATAAATTAATAAGTTGCCTAACTGCTGCTTAACCGGACTAGCATTAAAACCATAAATACTTAAGCCGCGAATTGTTATACCATCGGCAACAATAGTCAAGCCGCGAAATATTTCTTTATCTGTCGCTGGAGTTATTGTCACTACCGGCACCGGAATGGCAATTTCTGCTGTGGCTGAAGTCGCAGCATCATATCCCGGTTGCGTCGCACCATCAATTATCAATCCCGGACTTGACAAATCGGGTAATTGTTGCTGCAATTGAATCGTTGTTGCGCCATTGGGCAAATTAAACTCAATGCGCGAAGTGCCGCTAGTTTCTGGTTGAACTAAAGCTTTTTCGCTACTGCTGAGTTGTTCGACTGATAGCGTACCATTAACTAGAGCGATCGCTTCTCGCAATGTCAATTGTTGATCAGCCTGAATATTCCCATCAGAGTTACTATTCACCACCACCCGCAAAGAGGAAGGTGGAGTTGCTGTTTGACTCAATGCAACCCCTGAAGTTAAAAGACAATAGCTAAAAGATAAAACAGAAAGAATTGTTAATTGATGATTATTGATTCGGGGTTGGGAGAATTTTTGACTCACAACTAAAGCCATACGACTAATCAGCAACAATAAACGAAATTTCATAACAGACATTACTCACTCCTGTACACCTCGCAAATGGAAACTGGGGACTGGAAGGGGACAAGGAAAAGTTTCTCCCTTGTCTTCCCCATCTACTTTATCTGCCTCTAATCCAAGCGTCCCTAATCCAAGCGTCCCTTGAGACGGCTAACCAGCTTACTTTCGGGTGATTTTTGCGCTTGAGTCTGCCTCAGACGGTTAATCAACTTGCTTTGAGAATTATTATTTTTGCTAGCCGTAGGTCCGACTTCCGACTCTTGTTGCTGTTTGGGTACGGGTTTTTGCAATCCAAAACCGCCCAAAAGTTCATTCAACTTCAAGCTGATATTGACATAAATACCGCCCTGAGACCTATAGCCGGTGAAGTCCCGGTCATCGATGCTACCAAAGCTGTAGCCCAGACCCACCCGCAAGTCAGGTGTTAAATAATACCCAGTTTCCACAGCTACGCCAAATTCATCGTAATCAGTGCCGCTATTGGAGTTTTGCCCAATCCAGCGTCCTTCTACTGCCAAATCAGTGCGATAACCGAGTCTGTAACTTGCCCGCATCTGCGCCAAGTTAACTGTACCGTCGTATCTATCCCCATTTAAGTAAGTGACACCATTACGTAGAGCGAATTTGCCATAAAACTCCCAGCGCCAGTTTGGGGCATAAATAGCTTCAGCAGAGAAGATATGCCCTGTGGCGGTGGTGCCGGTCAATTGCGCTTCCGGAATTGAGTCAAAGTTTTGCCGCCACTCATATTTGAGCAAGGCGTTGAATTTATCGTTGCTGGGGTCGCGGTAAGCTATACCAAATCTCAAGTTCGCCGTGTCGCCAAGTTCTTGAAATCTGACTCCATTGCTGACAATACCAGCATTTGAAGGCAGAAAGACGTTTGCCTCACCTGCTTGTTGAAAGCGAACCAGTGCAGTTAAAGCGGGTGTAAGTTTGCCAGAAGCAGCGGCGGAAATAACTAGATTGTTGCCTTCGTCGCCATCACGATATTCAAATCTAGTGCTTGCTTTTAAATCAGGATTATCAGTATATTCAAATCCTAAACTATACACTGACCCAGCGAACAGTCCCAGTGAAGAAGCAGTTTGACCAACAGCGTAATACTGTTCGTTGCGGTTTCCGGCAGCGGTGGCGTTAAAGACATTTCTAAATATGTACTGGTATCCAACATTCACCTTTAATCCGGGGGCAACCCGAAAGCCCTGATCTAATCCTACGGCTCCCTGACCTTGGAAGCCATTAAAACCAGATAGTACCGAATAGCGACCTGTAATTGCCGTATCTTCTGCTAACTTGCGATCAAAAATCGTATCCAACGTGGTGAAGGAGTTACCACGAAGTAACTCGCTATCATCATAGAATTGGTGAGCAAGTCGCACTGTCACGCCTTGTAAAGCCTTCCAATCAAAGCCTAAGGTAGTGCGGTTGGGATAAAGTGGGTCAGAGCCATTTATATTCAGTTCATTTTGCGCCTGAAAGGTCAATGATTGAGTTAGAGGTAATTTTAGGCGAGATACTAACTGATTCGCATTGCCACTAAAGCGATTGCTCACCCTATCTTCACGCGATCGGTTCACATACTCTACACTCAGATCCGCCGTTCCCAATCTTTGCAAAATGCCGGCGCGGAAGGTTCTCAACTCATTACTAACTCTGTCCCCAGAACGGGTTTGTGGCTGCGGATCGAATAAGTCAAAAAAGTCTACAATCCTGCCAGCAGACCTACCATAGTTTTCTTCAAAGTCGTAACCAACAGTAAAGCTGGTGGTATCAGTCACCCTTGCCAACAACGACCCACCATAACGTGTTTGTCCTGGTGAAAAACTAAAGGTAGCGTTGTTTGCGAAGTTTGGGTCAACTCCTCGATAATAAGCACTCGCGCTGATTCTCTGGGCAATATTACCAAATGCTTCTAAGCGATAAGCATTACCTGTGGCTTCTTGCCCGGTAAGCAAATCGTTGTTAGAACGGGCAAATTCCCCAACAATCCTACCTGAATTCCCCAAGGAAACTAAGAAATCTGCTCCATACAACTGAAAATTTTGGGCGCCTTGGTCTTCTCTTAAATAAGAACCAGCAATGTAAGTCTTGCTTTCCAAATCATTAGAGAGATTATATTGCAGTCGTCCCCCGTAAAGCTTGGAATCTTGACCGCCATCATTTTGGTAGGTGACGACGACTCGTCTAACCAAAGTTGCCCCAAAGGGATTCAGGTCTGTTGAGAGGATGGGACGGCGAAACAAAAGTGTTCCGCGATCGTACTCTATTTCATAATCTTGTCCGCGATACAACTGTTGGCGCTGAACTACTGTACCTGGGCGATTAATTTCCTCTGCTTCTACATAAACAATTTCACTTCCCGGAACAATCAACCGTTTGGAGAGGAAATAATTTCCACTAGTTCCGTTGGGGACGAAGGTATCGCGCTGGAAACCCTCAATGTTATTGGCATACAAACCAGTTACTTGTAAGTTGCCAAAGTTGTAGTTAGCCTTAAAGCCGTGTAATTGGCGCGAGGTTGCCGTATACAACTGCGAGGAGCGGTTGAATTCCTGGGTGTTGTAGTCCCCCCACATGAAGTAGTCTGGCTCTGCCCCAGGCACTGAAGAACTGCGCTCAAAGCGGGCGTAGAAGCTATCTATGGAGGGGGCAGTGGAGGTGAAAGTGGAACTATCACCGTAGACGGGATATTGTTGTTCGCAAAATTGAATTCCACCAAAGAGGCGATTTCTGCCTTCGCAATCTTGATTGAGCGGACGTTGACTGTTATACGCGCCGGTAAATAACCAATCTCCCACTTTACCTGTGGCAAACACCGCACTATAGAAATCAACTTGAGTGCCGCCAGTCCGACCTGGTGCGAGAAAATCGCTATAACTACCGAAATAATCAGTTCCCCGCTGTCCAATCCGCAAATTGATTACCCCTGTCACCAACGATGGGCGCAGATAAGTTGTGAATTCAATTTGGGTATAAGCTTCTAATGGCTGGCTGCCAATTAGTTCAAATAAAGAGCTATCGTTTTGTTGGGGAAATGGTTGGCTTTCGCCGGTTGTATTGGTTTCACCTGTATACGGGATTGATGGTTGCCCGATCGCTTGGGGTGGTAGCTGTCTAAAACGATTTCGGGTCTTAATTTTATCTACCCCTGCCCGTATCCGGACTTGTTGGGGTTTGATATCTGATTGCAAAGTGGCGACGAATTCACCACCGATCGCCCGAACTTGAAATCCTGGTTGGTCTTTGTCTTGGTCTGCCCCAACAAATTTACCTGCCGTGGTGGTCAATGTCACCATCACGTCTTTGGTGATGAGTTGACCTTTATCGTCGGTAATTTGCCCAGAAAATTTGATGGTAGAGCGTCCATCAGCTTGAACTCGCGGATCGCCTACAGGTGTAATTTCAATCTGTGCTTTGCGATCACCAATAGTCTGCGGTGTACTGCTCGGTAAGACTTCCTGAGTCGTTGGGGGTGCTTCTAGCGGTGTTTGTTGCGACGGTGGAGGAACTGTCTGTTGAATTGGGGAAGCCGGATTTTGTTGAAACTGAGTTGCCGGATCTTGAGGAAATCCGCCTGGTTCTGGGGAAAGTTGAGAAATTTGCGAGATTAGGGATGGGAGGAGTCGAGGAGTCGGTCCAAGGAGGAGTAGAGGAGTCTGTGAAGATGACCCAGATGAAGAAGTAAATTCTCCCTTGTCTCCCTTGTCTCCCTTGTCTCCCTTGTCTCCCTTATCTCCCTTGTCTCCCTTGTCTCCCTTGTCTCCCTTGTCTCCCTTGTCTTCCTTGTCTTCCTTGTCTTCCTTGTCTTCCTTGTCTTCCTTGTCTCCCTTGTCTCCCTTGTCTCCCTTGTCTCCCTTGTCTCCCTTGTCTCCCTTGTCTTCCTTGTCTCCCAAGGAGTCCTCTTGTCCTCCTGTTTCCTCGACTGCGGTCGAGGTTTCGGCAGATGTCCCAATACGCAAAGATTCGCCTAAGTTAGTGGAAGCATAAGCACTGCTGGAGAAAAATGGTGCGGCGATCGCTAAAAATACAGGCAAGATTAGGGACTGGGGTAAGGCAAGATTTACATGAGGATTCAGACCCCAACCAAATCTTAAAAGAATTTCTTTCCCAGTCCCCAGTAAAGAGTCCCTAGTGCACAGTTGTCCTATATTCCGCCTCATACCCAAATCTTTGGCAAAATTTACACAATTTTTTCTAGTTTTTCTAGTTTTCATCGCTTACCTCCTGAAAAGGCAGGCGTAACCCCAAAATTGATTCGTGCCAAACTACCTGGTGCTAATTTCACCATGCGTGACTGGCTATTTTTTTCAATAAAGTAGGCGTTAGGTGCTAGAGCATAACCTGGTAAGCTACTCAAGTCCAGTGTTGCCGAACGATAACCGGATATAACACCTGGCAAGGAAAAGAGTCCTTTGGCATCGGCGACGATGCGATTGCCGTCGTCCATGTAAATCACGGCGTTCGGTACTCCTGGTTCGTTCGGTTGCTGTTCGCCGTCAAAGTTTTTATCGACAAACACGCGACCAATTAAGGTGCCACAATCGGAGAGAATACCCGGTCGAATCCGTATCCGATAGCTGGTTTGGTTGCTTGTCAAATTTCCGGCTCTGGCTTGTGCTAAGTTTCTACCATCTCCTCGAACTGCATCTGGTGTTACTTCAGCCGCATATACTACAACTAAGGTTTCGTTTGGTTGCAGTCCCTCACTCGCATTAATTGTCACTGTCCGATTTGAACCACGGTCAACGGTTAAGGTGACTTGCCGATCGCCGATAGAACCTTTCAACGATCTGTTGATCAATCGCACTCCTAAGGGGAGTCTGTCCGTAACCGATACCTGTCTTGTTGCTGCCCTACCAGCATTTCTAATGGCAAGGCGGTAAACTAGTGTTTCGCCCGGTTCGGCTGCTGCTCTGTCACCTGTTTTGATAATCTCCAAAGCTGCTTGTCCGGCACTTAAAGTTACCTCGTTTGAGCGAACTTGTGGAAGATTGTCTGCGCCAGCACCTGCGGTATTCCTGATTACTCCTGTTTGGGCAATAACAGGTATAATTCCGTAAGTAAATATACTCAATGTAGAAAACGTAAAAAAGAGGCTTTTATGCCTCAACCATGAATTTATAGATGTCATTGTAAGGCATCAAGCAATAGCGGAGGATTGTTATGGAGTTAGGTTTTTGTAGAAAAATCTAACTCTTTTCTGGACTTTTCAAATTTTTTTAGACGCAAGCATCGTATCACTAAATCTTTATCAACGGTCTTTTTACTTTGATACATTGCAGTTTTTTCACAATTCCTTTTACACAATCTTTAAATTAGCTTTTTTTGTTATGAGAGCATATTCTGAAAAATGTGTCAATCTCACAAACACATAATGAATGATTTGACATGCGATCGCCGTTTCTATTTTCAGATTTAACTATTAAATAACTGCGATTATTGCTGCGATGATATTAGCAATACTGATACTTGTGAAACTGAAATCACAAAAGTATTACCCAAATTTCAGTGCAACGCATGAAAAATACCATCCATAACTGTATTTGCAATATCAATTGGCAAAAACAGCCGTATCGTCTCCGCTTGCTCTTTTTTCCTTGATCTTGCGGGGCAATGTTGTCGATTTAGTGGAATTCAATTCAGTCTTCAGGAAGCAAAATATTGTAAAATTTCCTCCTTTTGGTAGGTTATATATCTTTTTCGCCGAAATTCACTGCAATAGCAAGCACCCAGAAAACTTGCCGTTTACTAACTGCTTGTATTTACTGCACCCTAATACAATTACGCTTTGCTAACTACTCCTAAAAAAACATTTCTATTTTTTTGTGATTAGAGCATGTTATCAAAGCTGTGTCAATTTTAAAAACAAAATTTGTTACTTTTACAGTAACTGCCAAGCTAAATATATCTACTTCAAATTCAAAACAGAATAAAAAGTATTGGCAATTGCTGCCAATAGGTAAACACAACTGATGATTCTGTGATTCTACCAGGTTGTTGCCAATAAATTCACATTTCTGGATAATCTGGTTAGTTTATTGAACGCACGTATGATGCTCTCAATGCAGCAATTGCATGAAAATCAAGCTGCAAAATATAAACCGTCGGGAAGTGCTGTATCATTAAACTGCTCAAAATCTGTCTCAATTTATTTTCCCTTCACCTGAAGATGAAGCAAAGTGAGCAAATTCGCTAAATAGATACTAAGTAATGGCAAGTTGCAATAGCAACTTAATTTCCGCGAAAGTAGGGACGTTTGCCCTGGGGGGATGGGGAGAAAGAAGAATTGTTCCCCTTGTTCCCTTGTCTCCCTGTCTCCTTTGACCTGAACTACCCGATCAATATCTTGTAATGAATAATCTACTAGCCAATATACGAAAGCTGCCGAATCACTATTTTTTGCTAATACTTAAGTGATAATACCCACAAATCATCTTTAATTCATCAGGGATGAAAAATTTATTCAGTACTTTTTATTAGGAGTTTTGTACGTATCAGTATATTTTTTGAGAGAATAATAAAGCTGATAAAAGATGATACTAATCAGTTAGTCTCTGGCAATTCTCAAAGACCATCGGGCTTTTGTCTTGGTTTGTATGGTTGCAATGATGAATCATACACTGCAAGGATTAGATTCATAACGCATTTATCTTACTAGTAGTTTAATATTTGAAGTAATTTTATTGACATAATTAGGAAACTGATGAAAAAGAGGGGAAAAGGGAAACCCCATAAATAAGTTTAGGGGTTTCAATTGTGGACGCTAATTTTTTACTTCTCCATACATGAAGAAGGGAAAAGGGACGGAGTTATTTTCAACTTAGTAAAAATACTTAAAATTGCTTGTTCCCCTTTCCCTTTTCTCCTCTGAAAAAAGCCCTTTCCCCCTCCTCGGTAAAGTGCGATCGCCTGATTAATATTTTGCAACAATCGCTTTGCCCAGTAATCAATAACTATATAAACTTTCTATGGCTCATCATTTTATCATAGGAAAATTTTACCCAATTAAAGTTAAGCTTAAATAACTAATAGACAAAAGTTCCAGGCGAGAATTGATTGGTTTTACCCAAGATAACTCTCACCCTAGCTCCTTGAAAGCGATGTTACCATAGGGTATTGCTTTGTGCTTACCACTACTTCAATTTCAATGCATTTCGTCGTATTCTGTGGCTTCAACTCGTCGGGTTTCTACACGATGGGGAAGAAACTCAGCCCGTCGTACAGGAGCCAGTGGCGGTGTTGGACCATTATAAGGATGAATTACTTGTACAGTCCGGCTAGAACGCTGCTGTGGTGAGAACAAAGCCAACACACCAGCTACAACAACACCACCACCAATCGTTAGAGTCATACCTGCCACTGCCCAAACTATGGGTGAAGACGACCAAGGAGTTTCAGTCTGCTGCTTCAATGCTGCTTGTTGAGCGGCTTGGTTATTGACGCTTAATTGAGCTTGGTTTTTATAATTTTCGAGTTGATATTGAAGTTGGGGAATTTGCTGTTTGAGCTGGTCGTTTTCTCGCTGTAGCACGTCAAATTGACTTTTTTGCCGTTCCATTTGCATTCTGAACTCTTCGGTCCCGGTGGGATTGATCGGCGCAGGATTCGGGTATGGTTGCCCATAAGGAGGATATTGTCCTGGCTGCATCATTTGCGGTGCGACTAGAGTAGCTGGGATTTGCGGGGCAACAGCAATATTAGGTTGTAGATTTGGAGTACCTGTCCCTTTGAGCAATACGAGCGCTGCTAGACCAGCTACAGCAACTCCACCGATAAACGCCATACTTTCACTCATCGCCTCTCCCCCTCAACTGCGACGTAATTATAACCATTTGTGACTGACTCACTCTCACACTCATTATTTATAACCTCTTCAAGTTTACATAATACTCAAACCATAAGCGGATGTATCAGCTATTTTTTTTACAGCTTGATATATGCTGTTAACATTCAAGAACATATCGGTTAAATTGTCTACTAAGTCTGGGCAAAAAAACTTTGCACTTTAACTTTTTTAACGATTTTAGCAAACAGGAGTATTTGTGCTGCTAATTGTTAGAAGTCTGGATGCTTTGCTTGAGGGTTTGACAAAACGAGCGCGATCGCCTTTAATCTCTGTTTTGAGTTGCCTTCTGCCAAACGTTTGACAAAAGCGCTACCAACAATGGCTGCACCCTAGCCCGAAAGAGCGCACAGCCTTTGAGCTTCTTCGGGCTGGTGGGAAATGCCAAAGCCAACACCGAGCTTGCTCCCGTCAGTAACACCGCGAATTTGTTTAAGTAAATCTGACACTCTTGATTGAAGAGCGCGATCGCACTTAACCGTAACGCCGGTGACGCGCTCCCAAATAAATAAATCCTTGAGAAGAACGAGCGATCGCGCAATTTTCTTTGGGTTGAACTTGTGGGAGCAACCAATAAGGTAACATCAATTCCCATCGCCGAAGCTGGGGGCACTTTGCCTCCTCGTCTCCCTTGTCTCCCTTGTCTCCCTTGTCTCCCTTGTCTCCCTTGTCTCCCTCGTCTCCCTTGTCTCCCTCGTCTCCCTTGTCTCCCTTGTCTCCCTTGTCTCCCTTGTCTCCCTTGTCTCCCTTGTCTCCCTTGTCTCCCTTGTCCCCCTTGTCTCCCTTGTCTCCCTTGTCTCCCTTGTCCCCCTTTTCCCTGTTTCTTATGCACCTCTCCGTGCCCACGTAACGCTAGGTTACCCCGATCTCCGTATTAT
>NZ_JAOWRF010000141.1:0-11034 GCF_025753815.1 Plectonema radiosum NIES-515
CCCTCTCCCCCTCTCCCCCTCTCCCTTACTCAAAACAACAAGCATCTCCGCTACCGCATCTCGATCTACCAAGCGTCCCAAATCAGGATAAACTAGTGCCATGAGTGTAAGTAAGGCACGGATGACCGGTGAAGCAATCAAGGGGCGTTGGTCATTGAGCGATTCTAAAAATATTCCTTGCTTGCTGAGAATTTCTACTAGCGTATAACGTGCGATCGCATCTAAGCCAGGTGCAATTATTGCAACTTGATCCGCTTCGACTTCTTTTGATTTGATTGCTTTGACAATTTCTTCTGCTGTTAGCCGCAACAGTTGAGCGCGGGATGTCGTTTGAATCGATCGCACTACCTCTGGTAAACTGGAAGGCATCATCGATTCTGTGACTAATTCCACCATCGGCACGCAAAGCGTATTTGCAAGGCTGTTTTCTGCTGGTTGATTTAAAAATTCTACTCGACAACGCCTTGCTAACTCTTCTAAGTATTTCGGATCTGCTCCCAATAAATAGCGCACTGCACCATCAGGATTGTAACTAAAAGCTCCTACAGCACCTTCATTTAGTAAAAAGTCAAACAGACGACGCGCTACACCTGGATACTCATCTACGTCATCAGCTAACACTGCCTGATAACGTTTGACCAAGCGCTGTTGATAAAGGCGATCGCTTAACAAATGTTGACACCAAAGTTCGGTAATAATTCCATAAGTCAGCAATCCTCTCTCCAAACACCAGTTACGCCAATCTAAAAGCAAAGTCCCTAACAATTGTGGATCTAAATTTACCGTATTTTCTTGTGGTAATATAGCTTTTGTCAAAATTTGGCTAATATCTTCGCACGCTACGCCACTGTAAGCTGCTAATTGCAATAAGTCTAGGATGCGACGCACCCCTCGGTACTCCGAACCTCCCAAAGCTTGGAGAAAGTTTTCATTTACAGCAGATCGCCAAAGTAAGGTTGCTAATTCTTGCTCAGTCTCTGGACGTAATCTAACCGGAAATTGAGCTTTTAAGTGTAAAGATTGAATTAATAGGGGCCAAAATAAAATAATCTCATCCTGAAAAAAACCCAATATCGTCTTAGCACGAACTGGATATTTTCCCTGAGTTGATGTAACAATTCTATCTGCCAACTGTCGCCGATTATCGTCATTGGCGGCAAAGACTAAAACTGCTGGTTCTGTTTGTTGAAGAGACGGGTGTTGTTGTCGGCGGAAATTTTTTTGGGGTTCCGGCTTTTTAGTATAAAATAATTCTTGGTTTGGATTTTCAGTTTGTACCCAATTACAAAACTGCTTCACCAAGCGAGCAGTCTTACCACTGCGGCTAGCGCCGACAATCCAAAGTGAATCACAAACCACAAACCATCTCCAAATTTAATCTCTTATTATACCTTATGCGTTAACTTAAAGTTAATAATCACCAAAAAGTGCTGGATGATTGCCGACGATGAAAATTTCTTTTTTTCGCCAAAAAATATACAATTTTCTGCTAGCTGCTTACCGATGGTACTTACTCACAGCAGAACGTTCTCTAGATCGAGCTTACAAAGCAGCGTTACAGATTAAGGCTATAGAAGACGAACATTTTAATGGTAATAAAATAGACTTTGACTCATCCAGATACACCAGCAGCATGATGGATTATTTTGAGTCAGATCTAAAAAAACAATTAAAAATCGCTCGGATGCGCTTGACTGAGTTTAAAGCTAGCTGTTATTTTCTCAGTGAATCTAATCAAAAAGCTGCGATTAAAGCAGGGATAGAATATACTAATCCGGCGACAATTTTAGAAAAACTTAGATTTATCGATCAAGTTATTGCTAAATACACCACCTTTGATCATGAAACAACTTCTTCAGATTTAGTTACCGAACCGAAACCGGAAATTATTCCATTAGATTCAGCGATCGCACCAGACATTGCACCCGCACCATTACCCCAAAAGTTTTCAAGTAAAACTTGGCATAAAAAAGCAATAAATAAGGCAAATTCAACCGGAATATTACCTCGTTCGATTTTAAGTACTATCACTCGTTTACAAGTTGAGTTAGATCCGAAATCCGAACAAGATGTTGTTAAAAACTTTCGTCAGGCTCAAAGAAGAACAATTATATCTGTCAGATTTCTTTTACTATTAGTTATAGTACCAATTCTAACTCATCAGATATCAAAAACATTAGTTGTCGGACCAATTGTTGATAGTTTTAGAAGTTCCGAGCAGACCGGAATCTTCATCAATTATGAAATGGAAGAAGAAGCACTGCAAGCACTAGAAAAATTTGAACAGAGAACAAAGTTCGACATTCTAATAGGCAGATTAACAGAACTATCTCCTGAGGAGATGGAAAACCACGTCAAAGAAAAGGCTCTTGAGATTGCCGAAGAATTTCGTGCCGAAAGCTCAAGTGCGATTAAAAATGTTTTTGCTGACCTTTGCTCGGTTGTTGCTGTCATCTGGCTTTTACTGGTGAGTAAACCCTCCATTGCCGTTATCAAAGATTTCTTCGATAATATAGTATATGGTCTGAGTGATAGTGCCAAAGCATTTATTATCATTTTGTTTACCGATGTTTTTGTCGGATTTCACTCACCTCATGGATGGGAAGTGCTTCTAGAGGGTATATCACGTCATTGGGGACTACCAGGAAATCACGATTTCATTTTCTTGTTTATTGCCACATTCCCAGTAATTTTAGATACCATCTTTAAATACTGGATCTTCCGATACCTAAACCGCATATCCCCTTCAGCAGTAGCAACCTACCGCAATATGAATGAATAGACTCAGGGTAAAAAGTCTCAGATAGAGTATTTTTTACTACAGCCAAATTTTTGCTGATTTGCTTGCGAACAAAGCAGAAAAAAATCAGTCTTTTCTACTAATAGAGTCATAAAGCCATGATTATCAAACAGACACTTTCATTATTAGCACTCTCTGCGCTGATGTTATTACCAGCAGGAATTGCCACAGCAGATGACATTGACGTTCAGACCGGCAGCATGAGGGTTAGAGTTAGTGAAGACGGCACTACAATAATTAACTCGACTCCCAAACAAACAATTATCGTTCCTAGTAAAGTACCCACCTCAAGGGTACGTGTTCTATCAAATCGTAACCAGCGTTATAGCGTTTGGAAAAATTCTCAATCAACGTCAAATATTTGTAATGGCAAAAAAATAACCCAGCAAAGCACTCAAAGCAATAGGTCTGGCACTTCGGTTAACCGTACTTACAGTTCCACAACGACGACATCTTGTTAATAATTTACTAAGTGCTGCGTGAAGCTACTTTAGTTTACGGTTATAAACACGCAACCCCTGCATCTATCCGAACAAAGGACTGGTGTAGGGGTTTTCACAACTAAATACACGCATTGGACAAATTTGTAACCAATTAAATAAAGAAAAACTCTGCGCTCGTCCTTGTTTAAAAATGAGTGCGTTTTTACGTAAAAGCGACTTGACTTGATTATTTATTCGCATACTCAAAGTTAAAAAATGTAACGAATTTTTCCGGAACTTGCATAAATCTCCCAACCTCATCATATAAATACACCAAAGCTGAAAGTTCGCACCAGCCATGTTGAGAGATTTTTTAGCTTGGTTAGGTACAATATTTTTGGTTTTTGCCGAAAATCAAGGCTTTTTCATCTAAAAAGTGAGTTATGGGATTAAGTAAAGACTGACTGTAGTTTTCTAAGTAACATGATTAGGGAATTAAATATGAAAAAAGTTCATTGATTTGACATATCCATTTTCTAGATGAAAAAGACTCTGACAATCATCACTCTCAGCATACCTGTAGTTCTGTTGATACTTTTAGTACGGATGCAAAGTTTTGGACAACGGGAACTTAGTCCACCGGAATGTCAAGTGAAAAAGTGGGATCTACCAGTGTTGTTAAAAACCAAAAATCAAAAAGCCGCATCACCAGTACTTGTCGAAAGGTCACCAGTTAGATGTTGTGAGGGTGATAGCTCTTGTTTGGATGAAGTTTTATTTACAGGTGAAAACCCTCAATTACCAGATAAAAAGATACTGTTGCAAGCTATCGATCGCAGTTTGGGATATTTGCAAACTAGTAATGCTGATGCTGCTTACAAAAACTATGAAGTGCCGGTAATTACACGCGATCGCGTGACCAAAAGTCTGCAAAAATTCCGTCAACTGCTGCTTCAAGCTAAATCTGCCACAGAACTTCATGCAGCTATTGAGCGTGAATTTGTTCTTTATCAGTCAATCGGTAAAGACAACAAAGGTTCCGTTTTGTTTACCGCTTACTATGAACCACTTTATGCTGCTAGTCGCATTCCTACCGCAGAATATCGCTATCCGATTTATAAATTGCCTGGTGATATCGAATCTTGGTCAAAACCTCATCCTACACGAGTGCAACTAGAGGGAGCTGATGGATTGCAATTCCGAGTAGGTAAGTTGCGCTCTTTAGAGTTGTTTTGGTTTCGCGATCGCCTCGAACCGTATATGATTCAAATCGAAGGTTCTGCCAGACTTCATCTGACCGATGGTACGCAAACCACCGTAGGCTATGCCGGTAATACAGCTTACAACTACAAAAGCATCGGAGGAGAATTAGCCAACGATCGAATATTACCTTTAGAGGGGATAACAATGCCAATTATCCTCGAATATTTTCACAAGCACCCACAAGCTTTAAATGTCTATATTCCCCGGGATCCCAGCTTTGTTTTTTTTCAAGAAAACTTCGGTGCAGCAGCGCAAGGTTCTATCAAAGTGCCACTTTCTCCAGAGCGTTCGATTGCTACAGATAAATCTATCATGCCTCCTGGTGCTTTAGCGTTGATTCGTGCTCCTTTTCCCTTTGTCAAGGGTAGCGGGGAAATGGAAGAGCGAGTCGTCAGTCGTTACGTTCTCGATCAAGATACCGGAGGTGCAATTAAAGGTGCGGGAAGGGTGGATTATTTTTTAGGTACTGGGAAAGTGGCAGGCGATCGCGCTGGGGTAACAGTCAGTAATGGACAACTATATTATCTCCTACTTAAGTCCAAGAAATAAACTTATTTCCCTATTAAAAGCCGAACTAATATTTCAAACTGTCATAATGGTGTGTCAAAAGTGATTTTTACAAAGTTAACAATTCATCTTCATATTATACTGACGCTTATTTTTTCGCAAAGAGTGATGATTGTATCACCCTTTGTGAAAAAAGTTCTCTTTTATCTTCACTTTATTATTTATGTGAATTTCCAAAAATTAAACTGATCAAATCACAAATTTATTTCCCATATATCTCTCTCTTTCGATATACATCTATTAGCTAGGAACTACAAAAATTCTAAGTCGTCATTTAAATTTACTATACTCAATCTGTAATTTTTGCCATAATCGCTAATAAAGAAAATCTCTTTTTATTTACCAAGCATCTCCTTTTTGCCAATAGGATTAAGTCAAATAAAATCATAAATATTCGGACAACAACTTGTATATAAGTATGCACGTGTAAAAATTATATATTGCCTTTGCGGTTTAATTATTGCTTCTTTTTACTTGCTAATCGTGAGTATTTCGCAGTCATTCTTTATAAATCACGAAAAAAATACTGATATAGTTTAAGTGTAAATAATACCAAAGCAATGGTATCAGCTTGTTTTTCACACACACAATTTTCAGCTCTTCTAGGGGGTTAAAGTGATCAGGATTTTAGTTGATGCTGATTTAATTTTAGAAGTTTTGATTAATCGCACCGAATTTGTCGGAAATGTCAGGGAACTATTGGATAGAATACACCCGTCAATACAAATGTACGTAACAGATGTTGGTTGGCAGAAAATTTACGATTATGCAAGTCGTTTTCAAAGTACTAAAATAGCAGAAATAGTAGTTGATTGGTTACAAGATAAAATTCAGATTTGTACTGTCGATCAAAAAATATTGCAACAAGCACGCTCCTCACCACTTCGAGATTTTGAATCTGCCGTAGAATTAGTTTGTGCGAGTTATGAAAAATTAGATGCGATCGTTACCCATAAACATGATGATTTTGCCTTATGTTCTAACAAGTTTTGGATTTGGTCAGTTCCAGACTTGCGGTTGCGGGCAAATCTAGAAAATCAATTACAAGCAACTAGAACTAGTTAATCATAAACTCGTAGTGAGGACTAAAGTCCTCATCTGATGAGATAAAAACTGAAGTCCTCACTACAAAAATATTTTATTATGGGCAATTCAACGGACATAATATTATTGATTTAAACACGGTTTATTTCACAAAGTAAGAAGGAAGAAGGAAAAAAGAAGAAGAACCCACCTTTAAAAAAGAGGGATTGAAACAAGGAGGTTTTATACCTCGCTCCAAGCCATCTTGAGTATAATGATTTATTTTTACGGAAGCTCTACACTCACAAAGTAAGTTATTATTGATACTTTTGACTTCTTCCTTCTTCGTCCTAACTTCTTCCTTCTTTGTAAGCGATGCAAACAAATATCAGTTAGAATCATTTTGTGATGAAAATTTTCTAATGCCCATGCTTGAAAATCAAGCCAGGTCTATTAATTCGCGCTATTGCACGTTAACATCAATTTTGTAATTCAAAGCACCATCACCGCTATTTTGTTGAGCGACATTTGTGCCAGGACCGTTTATTTGTACATTCACCCCAGAGGTAGGAGGAGAATAACGCGCAGTAATTTCAACATTGTGTTGTCCCATTGATAGATAAGGTGAGAGATTAATCTCAGAACTGTTCTTGTTCAGTTTTTTCACCACTTTACCATCAACAAGAATCTGACCTCTCAATTGAGTTGCAGAGCTATTAATGCTGAGAAGATGAGGTTGACTAAGACTCGCTGCATTCAGATTGAGAGTGCTTCGTTGATATTGAGATGATTGATCGTTTTGTTGGCTAATAAAAGTTCCAGAGTCTTTCATATCATCATCGTCATTATTGGTAGCTGAGTTAACGCTACTGCTGTCTGAGTTAATACTAGTGTTGTCGGATCTGAGAAAAGTATTTTGATTTTGGTTGCTTTGAGTTAAGTTTTGAACTACAAAGATGGTCGCTATAAGAAAAGCAACGCTGCCTCCCAAAACCATGAGAATTTTTTTCATAATTAGATTTACTCCCCTGACTATATAGTATGAGTTTAAACCCAACTGCTCAAGGAGGGAAACTCCCCAAAGTAATATTAAGAAAGTTATTATGGCTAAATTCCCCCGGAGGGGAATTTAAAACGATTAAAATTGTTACACCCAATCTATAAATATTGGGCTAATTTACTTTTTGTTAAAGGGAAAGTTAGGATCGGCAGCTCGGTTGTATACATGGATTGGACGGCCTACTTTAATGTTAATATTTCGACCACCAGTGTTGTATCCACCGTTTCCACCAACATATTGATCGCTAGTCCGTCTTTGTTCGCACTTGGTAGAAACACAAACTTGTCTACCGACGCTGGTGGCACTGCCACCACTGCAATTGGGGTCAAAGCGTTGACTAACATTATTCGATTGCGAACCTGTTCTGGAACCGTCAACGGCTACTTGCACTCCCACATCAACTGCAACACAGCCAGCCGCAGCTTTAGGAGTAAACGAAGGCATCAATAAAGGAGATACACTTACAACAGAGAAAATACCAAGAGAAAGTAATTTTAAATTCATGGTTGTATCCTAATGAAAATAAACAAAATGTGAACTATTGACAAGTCATTGTTGTCATTGAACTATAACTGCGGTTAACTGCTCTACCAGAACTATGGCTTTGAGTGTTTGTCCTTGTTATATTTCTGCCATTACATTGCATTGACGAAGTTGAGCGGGGGTTTTTCCAAATTCCGTAATTCCGAACATTATTTGGTCGATAAATCCGCTGTGGAGTGCGAATAATAGTTGTTCTTTGTGGAATTGTGTTAACCCTGATCTCGTCGTCATCGTCCTCATCAACATCGACCATTACGTCGTCAGTTTCAACTATTGTGTTACCTGCTGTGATAATGCTGCGAGGTGATGCAATCGGTGCAGACAGCCAATGGGTAAACAAGTATGTGTGTGTGGGAGTAGTGTTAATCCGGATACCGCTGTCATTGCCAACCGAGACTTGAACGTTGTCATTTTGAACGTAAATATCACCGGCTCTGGCAATTCCACTTGGTAATGCAATTAGCGCAGATAAGACTGCTAGTAATGAAACTGTTTGTTTGTAAAACATAACTTAATCACTCTCCTAATAGAAAAAACCGATTTTTTTTTCTGCTTCGCAAGCTAGCAAATCGGTAATACCCCTGTTAAAAAGCTGTCAGCACCACACCAGAGGTTCGCACTCCAGACTAATTCGACTTGAAAGCAATTTGCTTTCACGAGCATGACGGCTTTGAGAATTAATTATTTAACAACGCCTTTCTCGTGGCAGTAGAATTAATCAAGGGTTTAGTCAGCAGCCACAGAAGCATTTTAAGTTGCAAGCTGACCGACTAGGCTAATAACACAAGTGCTTTAGCGGCAATACCGTTGAGCGGCACCAACTTGACGTTGCAAGTTTGTTTGGTCGGCACGTTGGCTGACAACGCTATCATCGATCGCTACACCATTTTGGTTAATGCGCTGATTTGAGCCTTGTGATTGCTGGTTTCCTGGGCAGTTGTTGTAACCACCGTAGCGAGAACCTGCTCTGTTGCTGCGGTACTGATAGCTTGTTTGGCTAGCTCCTTGATTAACTCGACTGTTGTTAATGGAAGTAGCACTTTGATTGAGTTCTTGGCGAGTACCTGAATCGCCTGCGAAGGCAGCAGATGGTGCTATAATCATTGCTGCGGCTAAAAGGGTAAAAGCGTAAGTTTTCTTCAACATATTTTTGAATCCGATTTGAAATTTTTTAGTGATTTCCATCAGGCGTTGCTCTAGAAGCATAATGAAAGCTGATTTCTTCAATGAATGCAACGCCTGATAACTCAATTAATAATTAGCGATTGCGAACGCTTTGGCTTTGGTTGTTGCGGGTGTTGCTATCTTGAGCATTCACAGAACCGTCAATGGCAGCACCGTTTTGGCTTGTACGTTGGACAGAGCCTTGAGATTGGTTTGTGTTATTACCTTTGCGGTAGTATGGGCTGTAGTATCCGCTACGATAACGATTTGCTCTTTGAATTTGTTGTTGGACGTTGGTGCTTGTAGAGGTTTGAGCGTTGGTGCTACCATTGATTGCAGCACCGTCTTGATTGGTTACTTGTACGTTGCTTTGACCTTGACCTGCAAATGCTGCACCAGGAGCGATCGCTAAAGCAGCAGCTAAGATACCAAATGTAAAATTCTTCAACATTGTTTTAAACCTAATTTACTTGTGTGTGAGTGTTGTTTTTGTTTGGAAAGGGCGTTGTTTAAGTTAAACTTTTACTAGCAACGCCTGATAACTCAATTAATAATTAGCGATTGCGAACGCTTTGGTTTTGGTTGTTGCGGGTGTTGCTATCTTGAGCATTCACAGAACCGTCAATGGCAGCACCGTTTTGGCTTGTACGTTGGACAGAGCCTTGAGATTGGTTTGTGTTATTATTTTTGCGGTAGCCGGGCTTGTAATAGCTGCCACGATAACCACCAGCTTTTTTCTGTGCGTTTTGAATTTGTTGTTGGACGTTGGTGCTTGTGGAGGTTTGAGCGTTGGTGCTACCATTAATTGCTGCACCATCTTGATTGGTAACTTGTACGTTGCTTTGACCTTGACCTGCAAATGCTGTACCAGGAGCGATCGCTAAAGCAGCAGCTAAGATACCAAATGTAAAATTCTTCAACATTGTTTTTATACCTAAATAAGTGTGTGTGTTGTTGATGAAGCAGAAGACGTTATTTGACTTGTGGAATCGTTTAGCTGATTCTTTTATTAAGTAGGTAACGCCATCGGAATTTATGCAGTGATTAGCGACAACCAGCAGCTAAAATTTGACGCTGATTGCTGGTTGTAACGCTATCTTGAGCATTCACAGAACCGTCAATGGCAGCACCGTTTTGGCTTGTACGTTGGACAGAGCCTTGAGATTGAGCACTAGATCCAGTTCTGCAAACGGGTTTGTAGTATCCACCACGGTGATAACGATTACCTACTTGATTAGCGCGTTGAATTTGTTGTTGAACGTTGGTGCTTGTGGAGGTTTGAGCGTTGGTGCTACCATTGATTGCACTACCGTTTTGCTCAGTGATTTGTACGTTGCTTTGACCTTGACCTGCAAATGCTGCACCAGGAGCGATCGCTAAAGCTGCGGCTAAGATACCAAATGTCAGATTCTTCAACATAGTTTTTATACCTAAATAAGTGTGTGTGTTGTTGGTTTAAAGAAGGCGTTATTTGACTTGTGGAATCGTTTAGCTGATTCTTTTATTAAGTAGGTAACGCCATCGGAATTTATGCAGTGATTAGCGACAGCCGGCAGCTAAAATTTGGCGTTGATTATTTCGGGTGGTGCTATCTTGAGCATTGGTGCTACCGTCAATGGCAGCACCGTTTTGGCTTGTACGTTGGACAGAGCCTTGAGATTGGGCACTAGATCCACCTCTGCAATAGTAAGGGCTGTAGTAACCCCCACGCTGATAACGATTACCTAGTTGATTGGCACGTTGAATTTGTTGTTGCACGTTGGTGCTAGTGGAGCTTTGCACGTTGGTGCTACCATTGATTGCTGCACCTTCTTGCTCGGTAATTTGCACATTGTTTTGAGATTGCTGGGCAAATGCGGCACCTGGTGTTATAATAAGCGCAGCAGCTAAAAGACCAAAAGCGCAGGTTTTCTTCAACATAATTTTAGACCTAATAAGTGTTAGTTTTTTTTGTTAGTTTCGATTTGGCGTTGCCTAAATTGTGAATTGGTTTGGCTGACTTACATAATTCAAGAATGCCTAATCGCTCAATTAGTTATTGATTATTTTTGATTAACGGCAACCGGCAGCTAAAATTTGACGCTGATTGCTGGTTGTAACGCTATCTTGAGCATTCACAGAACCGTCAATGGCAGCACCGTTTTGGCTTGTACGTTGGACAGAGCCTTGAGATTGAGCACTAGATCCAGTTC
>NZ_JAOWRF010000141.1:11134-14151 GCF_025753815.1 Plectonema radiosum NIES-515
GAACGTTGGTGCTTGTGGAGGTTTGAGCGTTGGTGCTACCATTGATTGCACTACCGTTTTGCTCAGTGATTTGTACGTTGCTTTGACCTTGACCTGCAAATGCTGCACCAGGAGCGATCGCTAAAGCCGCAGCTAAGATTCCAAATGTCAGATTCTTCAACATAATATTTCTAGACCTCATTATTTGTGTGTTGTAGTTGGTTCAAACTGACTTATAAATCCGGGAACTTATTTGCGTATAAATGCTTAGAAAATGAGGAGTTCTCAGTTTTTTACATTGTCGTTTGATTTGATGAGCTTCAAATCAAAGTCGCACCATTCCGGATTTTTCTGAAAGTTTTTTTGAAATTGAATGGGTGCGCTTCATCTGTCCTTGATATAACCTCTAAATGAGGTGAATCTCATATTCAATAGTTTTACCCAAAGTTCTTAGGGGTGTCAAGAGTTTGGGCAAAAGTTTTTTTGGGAAATTCCTGGGCGCTGCTTTTTTTTGGTGCTAGGATCTACGACTATAAGTTAAGATATAAAGTGCTGTAGCTGTGAAACAGAAAGCAAAACCAAGAATCGCTTTTCTGCGTGACAAAGCAGGGCTGACCCAGCTTGAGCTATCACGTCTTGTCGGGGTGACTGAAAGCACCATCCAGAACTGGGAGAGTGGCAGGACTGGAACAGACCATATTGAAAGAATCGTAAGATTTTGCCAAGCTTTAAACTGTCAGGTAGAAGACTTGATTGAGTACGTAAATGCATCCCCAGAAGAAGTTTCGCCAAAAACATCAAGATCCCTGAGCCAGATACATGACCTATTGGGGACTGACGAGCCAACACTTGCCAGCACACCCCAACCTGAAGTAGCTCACAAGGGCAAAGTCGTTAGAAGCAACTCCAACGTATCTTAAGTAAATTCACTCATTCCTAATTTCTTCGGTCATAACCACCAGCCAACTACTGTTGGTACTTGATTGCTTGACTATTGGCACGTCAGAAAAGCAAGTGAGAAAGTGCGTATACTACCTAAATTGAAATGTATGCGGGACACCATTGCCATACTATTATTCTACTCTAAAAGGGTATTACTTGGCAGTGCCTTCATAGATAGCAACAATTCATCGGCAATGTTGATTAACTATTAGTGCCAGCACTCATCTTATAGGTGATGATTATTACCTGGATGCGACTTCCTGCCATAAAGTATCAACTGTCACAAAGTGGTAGCCTTGTTGTAGCAATTGGGGAATCAGACTTTGTGCTGTTGCGGCAACATCTTGTCCGCCGCAAACGCCATCATGCAAAACAATCAGTGAGCCGTTTTGTACTTGCTGGAGAACTCGCTGCACTACGGTAGCGACTCCTGGTCTTACCCAATCTTCTGGGACAACGCTCCACATAACAGGGCGGTAATTCCACTGATGTAATAATTTTAAAGTTTCCGGTGTAAAGAAGCCGTTGGGGGGTCGGACATCACGTAGTTGTGACGGTTGCAGATTGCAAGCATGATGAATTGCAGCTTGGGTTTTTTCTAAGCTTTGCTGAAGTTCAGTTGAGGAAAGCATGGGGAAATTGCGATGATCGTAGCTATGCAATCCGATCCAGTGACCGCGATCGCATATTGTTTTGGCGATCGCTGGATTTCGATTCACGCAAACACCCAACCAAAAAAAACTAGCTTTAATATTATAGCGGTCTAAAACCGCTAAAAGTTCCGGTGTATATTGCGGATGGGGACCATCATCAAAGGTGAGTGCGATCGCTTTAGAATTTGGATTGCCACACCAAAGACACTTAGGAAACGTTGGTTTGAGAATTCGGTAAACAAGCGGATATAGCGAAGCGAATTGCATCTTGAGTCTAGTGAAGAGTTTTACAGGGTTTTTCAGGTGAATGAACCACAATTATGACAAAAGCCAACCTTTATATGTCGCAAGGCTTAGTAGTGGTAGACGTTTGCGGGTAAAAGTTTGCCAGCTCATCTTTCCCACATGAGCAAAAACCCACTTGACCACCTCAATTTCAGAATCATAAATCACAACCTTGTGATTCATTTGTATAATGGCATCATAATATTTTCGATAAAGAAACGGCGGAATATCTGCTTTGGGTTTGCCAAGGCAGACAGAAAGCAGTTGCAAAACCGTCTCGGTTTCTTGTGCCAAATTCAAGTCTCCTCGTCGTAAATCCTCTATCAGTGCGTACTGCAACGCTTCTTCGTCATTGATTTGACGAATAATCACGGGAACTTCTGTTAGTCCAGCTTTTTGAGCTGCCTGATAGCGTCGTTCTCCATTGAGGATTTCGTACCCCTTCTCAGGCAAGGGACGTACTAACAGAGGCTGTAAAATACCATGATATTTAATGGAGGCAACCAAATCCTGTATAGCTGCTTCGTCAAAGTATCGTCGGGGTTGCTGCGTTGACAAACGTAAATTCGTAAGTATTACAAATGTTACGGGTTCCTCATCTGTAAGTGTTAAGTCCCGCAGGTGGTTTGGTCTTTGACAACTCATGGTTCCTCAATCTCTTGAGTTCAGATCTCAAGAATCCTCAGATTTGAGCGTTTGCTCTTGAACAAAGATAACTACCACCAGCAGTCTTAGTTTTCCAGATTACGTCTGTAGTGGCTTGAATTATGTCTCGGTCGATGGTGATTGGCTGTGGTGGACAGGCTTTGCCTACAGTCGTGCGTCTTGTATGGCAATTATCAATATTTACCGACCCAGCTGTAACAAAATTTGTAACGGCAGCATCATTTTTGCCTCTACCCGTTTAAATTGGTGACACACATTCGGGAAATCACTGATTTTAGGGGCAATGCTGCTCAAAGATATACGAGATTATCAAATTTTATTTCTTTCCTTATTCCTAATCTTGGGAATTGGTACAAGAGATTGGACGCTGCGACCAGAGTTGATTGGAGTTGCGATCGCAACCTGTGTATCAACGCAATGGCTTTTGTCAAAAGTCAAAGAAAAGATCCGGAGAGTGAAATACAAAGTAATTTTTCTTTCCCCCCATCCCCC
>NZ_JAOWRF010000199.1 GCF_025753815.1 Plectonema radiosum NIES-515
GACCGTGATAACCTATACCCCAAGCGAGGGCGAGGAGGAGGGGGGGAGGGGGGGATAGGGGGATGGGGAGATGGGGGGCTTTGGGGTCCCTTACTTGTGGAGTTGGGGGGAATGGGGAGATGGGGGTTTTTCGCTGTGCGGAATTGACAATTAATACCCACAGGGGAGCAAGGGCAATCCAAGCTAAGAACCATACATTAAATGGGGCTACGGTAAGCCCCATCAAAATACCGCTAATTAAAGCAGTTAGGAGTTTTGAGTTATGAGTTTTGAATTGGAAATTTTTTAAACTCATAACTCAAAACTCCTAATTCCTAACTTTAGTACAGACGTTCCGGCGGAACGTCTCTACAACACTTTAGTACAGTTCCGGCGGAACGTCTCTACAACACTTTAGTACAGACGTTCCGGCGGAACGTCTCTACAACACTTTAGTAGAGACGTTCTGGCTGAACGTCTCTACAACTGCTAATTATTCCACTTCTGCGACATCAACAGTATCGGATGTCATCTCATCGGTATCCGGGGGAACGATCGCAACTCCCGTAATTGCGTCATCTTCGTCTAAGCGCTGCACTCGCACTCCAGTGGCAGATCGCGATTGGATAGAAATGGCATTTGTCGCTTGTCGGATAATAATACCGCGATTAGTGACCATCATGATTTCATCATCGCTGTTGACAATCTGCAAAGTCGCTAACTTGTCTTTGGTTTTCCGGTTTTTGAATTTGGTTGCCATTAAACCTTGACCGGCACGATTCTGCAAGCGGAATTGAGTAACTGGGACGCGTTTGCCATATCCTCCCATTGTAATTACCAACACCCAAGGACCAATATTGGCGTTAGGGGGAATTTCTTGTGACTCTTCTTCAACGATGATTTCTTCTGTTTCGACATCCTCGCTCAGGTCAACTTCTGTATCTGTAACCGTATCTAAGGTGTCAAGAATTGCGGCTGGTAAAATTGCCATACCCACCAATTCATCACCTTTTTTCAACTTCATGGCTTTGACTCCACGAGTTGCCCTACCTAGAGGACGCAGTTGCTCTTGGGTACACCGAAAGTGAATTGCCATACCCAGACGGGAACCAATGATGATGCTGTCTTCTACTCTAGCGCGTCCTACCCAGCGGAGTTGGTCGCCTTCTTCGAGAGATATGGCGATTAAGCCGTTGGCACGAATGTGGCTAAATGCTTCTAATGCGGTTTTCTTGATGTTGCCGCCTTTGGTGAGCATTACCAGATATTCATCGCTGCTAAACTCGGAAACGGGGACGATAGAGGTGATTTTTTCCTCTTTAGGAATCGGCAGCATCTGTACAATTGGTGTACCGCGACTTGTACGGGAACTCACGGGAATTTGATATGCTTTGACGCAGTAAACAACTCCGCGATCGCTAAAAAATAAAACACTGTCGTGATCGCAACAACTCAAGAAATGCTCAACGGTGTCATCATCTTTTACTTTGGCGGCAGCTTTACCTCTGGTAGCACGATTTTGGGCTTCAAAGGTATTCACTGGCATTCGTTTGATGTAACCTTGTTTAGTAATCAAAATAATCGCTTTTTCATTAGCGATCAAATCAAGGTCATCTAATTCGCCTTCACCTAATGAAATTACCGTGCGGCGCGGTGTGGCATGAGTTGCTTTTATTTGGCTAACTTCGGTTTCAATGATTTCTAAAATCCGTTCCCGCCGTGCCAATATATCTTGTAAATTGGTAATTTGCTCTTGTAAATCGTCGTGTTCTAGGCGAATTTTATCTGCTTCTAGTGCTGTTAAACGTCGCAGTTGCATCTGCAAAATTGCGTCCGCTTGCACTTCTGAAAGTCCGTAAGTTGTGATTAATTCACCTTTGGCTGTGGGGGCATCCGGTGCATGACGAATTAAGTTAATAATTGCATCTAAATGTGATAATGCAATTAATAAACCTTGTAAAAGATGATCGCGTTCTTCGGCTTTTCGCAGTTCGTATTGTGTGCGTCTGGTAATCGCTTGGATGCGAAAATCTAAAAAGACGCTTAAGAACTGCTTTAAGGTAAGAACTTGGGGTTCGGAATTTACCAACGCCAACATATTTGCGCCAAAGTTGGCTTGCAAAGGCGTTTGCTTGTAGAGGTTGTTTAAGACGACGCGGGGATAAGCATCGCGCTTGAGTTCGATGACGATTCGCATTCCATCGCGATCGCTTTCATCCCGAATATCTGCAATTCCCTCTAAGCGCTTTTCGTTCACCATTTCGGCGATTCTTTCAATTAGCGCCGCTTTGTTGGTTTGGTAGGGCAATTCGGTGATGATAATCGCTTCTCTATCCGGGCGTCCGCGCTGTTCTACGGTTTCAATTGTCGCTACGCCCCGCATGGTAATCGAACCGCGTCCGGTGGTGTAAGCTTCTTTTATCGCTGCCGTTCCCAGAATAGTCGCTCCCGTAGGAAAGTCGGGACCGTGGATATACTGCATCAACTGGATATCAGTGATTTCCGGGTTGTGAATCAGCGCGACAAAACCATCAATCAATTCACCCAAGTTGTGGGGAGGGATGTTAGTTGCCATACCCACGGCAATCCCAGAAGAACCGTTGAGGAGTAATTGGGGGATACGTGCGGGTAAAACTGTCGGTTCTTGCTGGGAACCGTCGAAGTTATCAGCAAAGTCTACGGTTTCCGATTCGATGTCTTGTAGTAGGGCAGCGCTGGTTAAGGCTTGCAAGCGACATTCAGTGTATCGCATTGCCGCTGGCGGGTCGTTGTCTACTGAACCGAAATTACCATGACCGTTGACGAGAGGCGATCGCATGGAAAAATCTTGCGCCATCCGCACCAAAGCATCATACACCGCAGTGTCGCCGTGCGGGTGATATTTACCCAACACTTCCCCGACTACACGGGCGCATTTTTTAAAAGGACGGTCTGCGGTTAACCCCAACTCATGCATGGCATAAAGAATGCGGCGATGCACAGGTTTCAGACCATCCCTGGCATCTGGCAACGCCCGACCTACAATTACGCTCATCGCGTATTCTAGATAAGATCGGGACATTTCGTTCCGCAGATCGGTTGGGATTATCCTATCCTGGGAATAAGTCATATAACCTTAAAAAACTCCAAATTTGGCAAACTTTAGCTTTTTTAATTCATTAAACGCCGAATTATTCCAAATTACTCTTGAATAATGGCAATTATTTGCTACAATTCTAGCACATTTTGCCTTGGTTTGCCGGGGCTGGAGACTAGGGATTAGGGACTAGGGACTACCGACTGGGAAAGAAATACAATTCCTTATAATTCCTAATTTTCAATCCTTAACCCCTAGTAGTCTGTCAACATAAAAATGATGGTTGTAGAGACGTAGCACTGCTACGTCTCTGAGCGGGTTGTGGATTTGTACCAAGGTAGACGAGGTTTAGTTTGTGTGCTTTATGCGCTCAAGAAGTGGTAATTTAAGCCCCAAGATAGTGTATGTCCGATGGCAGTAGAGATTAAGCTGAGGCGTATGAATATCAGGCAACAATCATGACTCAGGAAAAACATATTAATCAAGCTGAAAAGATGAATCCAGAGGAGGATGCGCCAAAATTAAGTCCAGAGGTACTGGACAAAATCAAACATCCACCCAATATTGAAGATGTGTTGCGCGAACTACCCCCGGAAGAACTTCGAGGTATGCCCGGTGTAGTACCGGAAATGCTTGATGAACCAAACGATGAAATGATTGGTTTGGGTTAACAATAGACATCTGGTAGAAATTAATTATGCGTTGCCCGATCCCAACAGACGTAGCACAGAATAGTCTCTACGTATGACTTTGGAGATGTCTAATAGATAAACGTCGTGAAAACATTGTAGAGACGCGAAATTTCGCGTCTCTACATTTAAAGACGCGAAATTTCGCGTCTCTACATTTAAAGGACAATACCGTTGGTGTTAAGCCTCAAATCCTCGTAGAGACGTTGCATGTGCTACGTCTCTAGATACCATTTTTGTCCACCAATTCCTTAACACCAACCGTATTGGTTTAAAGGATACAATTGAAACCGCTGTATTCTGCTGCCCACTTTGCTGACGCTATGTTCCCAGTTATCTATAGTAGCGAGTTTTTGGAACACAAAACTGGATATCTTCATCCAGAGAAGCCAGAAAGATTAACAGCGATCGCTTCTGCTATCAAAGCAGCTGCATTTGCAGAACAAATTGAATGGCGATCGCCTACACCAACATCCCAAGCACTTGAGTTGATGTCTGTTTTGCAACAAGTACACACTCCGCGCTACATTCAGAAAGTCCAACAAATCGCTGAAGAAGGGGGTGGTTATTTGGATGGAGATACGCCAATTTCCCCGCGCAGTTATGATGTAGCATTATTAGCAGCGAGTGCATGGTTAGATGGAGTTAATGCTGTGTTAGCAAATCAAAATCCCGCTTTTGTGCTAGCGCGTCCACCGGGACATCACGCCGAAAGTGATGCAGGGATGGGGTTTTGCTTATTTTCTAATGCAGCGATCGCCGCTTTTTACGCTCTCCAAAAACCGGAAATTCAACGTGTCGCTATTCTCGATTGGGATGTGCATCATGGTAACGGTACACAAGCGATCGTTGAAACTAACGAGCAGATTGCTTACTGTTCTTTACATCAATACCCCTGTTATCCGGGTACTGGGAGAGCCACAGAACGCGGCTTTCATGATAATGTCTTAAACTTACCCCTGCCACCTGGTAGCGATGTGGCAGTATATCAGCCATTATTTGAAAACAAAATAATTCCTTTTTTATCCAACTTTCAGCCAGATTTACTAATTGTCAGTGCTGGTTATGATGGTAATGCTGACGATCCTTTAGCAATGATTAATTTACAACCAAAAGATTATGGTTTATTCACCGATTATTGTTTAGGATTAACTCGAAAAATTCTTTTTGGCTTAGAAGGTGGCTACGATTTTGAAACACTATCGAAATCAGTAGTTTTGACAATAGAACGCTGTTTATTACCGTAGTAAGCGTTTCAACGCTTGTTTAGGCATTAGGTAGTAAGCGTTTCAACGCTTGTTTAGGGCACTTCAGTGCCCACTACGAAACTTTCGCGTCAGCGATCTACAAAGCTAGATTCACTAACAGGAACATTGCCAACTTTTGACTCGCCCAAATAATTATAAACCGCTCTTGACACTTGACGAATAAAGCTTACGGCTCCATCGTCGTAATTAGGTCTGCGTACCAAAATACCCGCTAAATAGCTTTTACCGTTTGGCATTTGAATTATGCCTGCATCGCCCAATACAAATCTGAGTGTACCAGTTTTGTGAGAAATTATAGCATTCTTGTCTATACCAGCTGGAAGTAACGATCTATTGTGAGTCCGACGCATGATTGCTAAAACTTGATTGCGACTTTGTGGTGATAGCAAACGATTGTTAGAAAGTAACGCTGATAATCTTACCAAATCTTTGGGGCTAGTTGTATTTGTCCCACCGACATCAGGAAGATTATTCCGAATTACTGTATTTTGCAAGCCCCAATTACGAAAGCGTTGATTTAATTTAGTTTCTCCACCCAAACGGTCGATAATCATATTAGTTGCGGTATTGTCGCTAATAACTATCATATTAGTGAGAGTTTCCAGAACGCTGAATTTTGTGCCTACAGGTTTGTATTGCATCGTTCCAGATTCACCTGCAATTAAACCACGACGCATCACCAGGTTTTCATTCAGCTTAATTCTACCTGCATCTATTTCTTCAAACAAAGCTACCAAAACCGGAAATTTGATAGTACTAGCGGCTGAAAATATCTTTTCACCATTAATATCTACATAGTTACCTGTTTGTAAATCTAAGAAAAACATTCCCGGATTTAAAGAACGATAACGATTCATTAATGCTTTAATTTGGGAATTTAAAACTGGTATTTCTTGACCTAAGTTCACAACTCCCGCAAATAATGAAGCATCATTTGGTGCGATCGCAATATCTTGACGGTTTTCACCAGATGAAAACGAAACATCATTTGGCTGACGATTAATTGATGAAAAATTCACCACCCAATGCGATCGCGAATCACCTTTAATTGAAAGACCTTGAGGAGAGATATTGTAACCAGGTGCTAATTCAATTACCAGTCGAGTGCTTTGTTCATCAGGTTGTCCAATGCGAATTTCTTTAACAGCTTTGCCAAAGCTTTGTCGCATAGTTGTAGTGTCAATACTAGTTCCGGGTAAGTCTATTACTAACCGTTTAGGGTTATCAAGTAAAAAAGCTTTAGGCTGTATACCAGAATCGGTGGTGATATGCAACTGATTTTGAGCTTGGTCAAAATACCAAGATTCTAATTTAGCTGCATTTGCTTGCTCAGACATCAACACTAAACTAGCCAAGCTTGCCAAAAATAAGCGACATTTCATGTGTGTGTTTAAAATGTATTTACATTTACTTAAACTTTATTTACCAGAATTTTGCTTCGCATCAGGATAATAAAGGATTAAAAAATTAAATACCCTTTTAAGAATTAAAATAAATCAAGAGAAAAATCTCTGCAATTGCCATTGACAAAAACATTATTAGGTATTAACCTTCATAAGTTTGCTAAAGTATTAAATTCAGGTAAGTTTTTTTCAAATGGCGGAATATTTCTGGATAAATTTGGCTCCAATTCCAGAAATTATCCTCAAAGTTGGCTCATTTTTGTTACCTATTAATTACTACGTCAATCTTGTCTGATTTGGATTATAAATTTCAATGATAAAGGACAAAAACAATGTAGTTTGGGGTAGAAAACCGCTAATGAGAGACTCAAGAGTATTGCTAATTAATTATGTGTTATCTGAAACCGTTGGTAGAGACCTGAGGAACATCGCTTCTCTACAAGGATTTCGGGCTTAACTGAAGGGTATTGTAATATAGTTAAGCCACGCTTTCTTTGACAACAGTGTCCTATGCCTAATTTTTTATTAGAAGTCGGTACAGAAGAACTACCCGCAAGCTTTCTCAGTAGCGCTGTTCAGCAGTGGAAACAGCGCATTCCCCAAAGTCTCTTAGCACACGACCTAACTAGCGATGCGGTGGAAGTTTACGGTACTCCCCGACGTTTGGCTGTGTTAATTACAGGTTTACCAGCGCAGCAACCACATAAAGAAGAAGAAATTAAAGGTCCCCCCGCACAAGCTGCGTTTAAAGATGGGAAACCGACACCGGCAGCGTCAGGATTTGCGAAAAAGCAAGGTGTAGATGTTGCTGATTTTGAAATTCGTCCCACCGAGAAAGGTGAATTTATCTTTGTTCGCAAAAATACTCCTGGTCGTCCAGTAGCGGAAATTTTGACGGAATTTGTCAAAGAGTGGATTTTCAGCTTAGAAGGCAAGCGCTTCATGCGCTGGGGTGATGGTGATGTCAAATTTTCGCGTCCAATTCGTTGGTTGGTGGCTTTGTTGGATGATGCAGTGCTGCCCATTGAGTTGGAGAGTGGTTCCCAGGTGATAAAGAGCGATCGCCTAACTCACTCTCATCGTGTCTTACATCCACAAACAGTCACTATTTCCCAAGCTAATGATTATCTTACCACGTTACGTTCTGCTTTTGTTGTTGTTGATGCGGATGAACGCGCAAATACAATTAAACAGCAAGTTATCTCATCTGTGCAAAATCTCAACGGATACGTAGAAATCTACCCCGATTTATTAGAAGAAGTTACAAATCTGGTAGAATTTCCCTCAGTTGTTGTCGGTAAATTTGAAGCAGATTTTTTAGAACTTCCCACGGAAGTGATTACCACCGTTATGGTGAGTCATCAACGTTATTTTCCTGTGTTCAAATCGAAAAATAGCAAAGAATTACTTCCTTATTTCGTCACCATTTCCAACGGCGATCCAGCGAAAGCAGATATCATTGCTGTGGGAAATGAAAGAGTTATTCGCGCTCGTTTAGCTGATGGAAAATTCTTCTACGACAGCGATTTAAAGAAGCCTTTAGAAAGCTTTTTACCACAGTTAGAAAAAGTCACTTTTCAAGAAGATTTAGGTTCGGTACGTGCCAAAGTTGAGCGAATATGTCAAAACGCCGAAATTTTGACCGCACAACTGCAATTAAGTCAAGAAGAAAATCTCAATATTCAAAGAGCAGCTTTGCTTTGTAAAGCCGATTTGGTCAGCCAAATGGTATATGAATTCCCAGAATTGCAGGGAATTATGGGAGAAAAATATGCTGCGAAAAGCGGAGAACCGCCAGAAGTAGCAACCGCAATTTTTGAACATTATTTACCACGAAACGCAGGTGATAATTTACCCCAAACCCTCACAGGTCAAATTGTCGGTTTGGCAGACAAACTGGACACTTTGGTAAGTATTTTTGGCTTGGGAATGATACCTACAAGTTCATCTGACCCCTTTGCTTTGCGAAGAGCCGCAAATGCAATAATTAATATTACTTGGTTTGGAAATTTGACGATTAATTTGCAGCAATTAATTGAGGAAATAGCAAGTAATTTTGCCACAACTTATAATCAAAATAGTGGAAAGTTAAGTACGGCATTAAAAGACTTTTTTCTACAACGCATTCGTACACTGTTGCAAGAAGAAAAATCGATTGATTATGACCTAGTGAATGCAGTATTGGGAGAAAACGATCCAGAATATGCAGAACGCGCTTTAAAAGATTTATTGGATGTACGCGATCGCGCGTTATTCTTGCAAGAAATTCGCAACGACGGCACACTAGATAAAATCTACGAAACCGTCAACCGTTCAACTCGGTTAGCAGCACAAGGTGATTTGGACTTCATCCAACTTAATCCCACGGTTGCAGTCAATCCAGAACTATTTCAAAAATCCTCAGAACAAGCTTTATATGATGGTTTAATCGAGTTAGTGCCAGAAACAGAATCCGCAAAGCGATCGCGCAATTATCGACAATTAGTATCAGCACTCTTAAAAATTTCTCCCGCCGTCGGCAACTTTTTTGATGGTGTCCAAAGCGTCTTAGTAATGGATTCAAATCCAGAAATCAAGTGCAACCGATTACATTTACTGGGATTAATTCGCAACCATGCCCGTGTTTTAGCTGATTTTGGTGCCGTCGTCAAAAAAATGTAGCAAAACGGAACAAAAAATTGTGTAAATTGTGCCAAGAAACGTTACGATAGTGAAACTTAACCAGGGATAAATGCCACAGTCTATGTCCAAAGCTCATGTAATTGGATTCGGAAAGTCCGGTGTTGCTGCGGCGAGATTGTTGAAAAAGGAAGGTTGGGAGGTAGTGCTAAGTGATTCTGCTAATGCGGATAGGCTTGAAAAACGCAACACCTCCGAAAACTTCCTGCACCAGCAACAAGAACTTGCCGCCCTATCAATAACTGTTAAATTGGGATATTCTCTGGATTTCAATGATGCTGATTTACCTCAGTTAATTGTCGTCAGTCCGGGTGTACCTTGGGATATTCCCTGTTTAGTAAAAGCGCGAGAATTAGGGATTTCAACTATTGGCGAAATGGAACTCGCTTGGCGCCATTTACAATCTATACCTTGGGTGGGAATTACTGGTACCAACGGTAAAACTACCACCACAGCCTTAACAGCCGCAATTTTTCAAGCCGCCGGATTGAACGCCCCCGCTTGCGGTAACATCGGCTTGGCAGCTTGCGAAGTTGCACTTTCTCAGGATGGGGGAGTGGGGGAGTGGGGGAGAGGGGGGGGACAAGGGGGACAAGGGGGACAAGGAGGACAAGGGGAAATTTCTCCTTTATCTTCCCCCACTCCTGCCATCCCCCACTCTCCCCATCCTCCCATCCCCCACTCCCCAATCGACTGGGTAATTGCCGAATTTAGCAGTTATCAAATAGAATCTTCTAACTCTGTTGCTCCCCGCATCGGTGTTTGGACGACTTTTACACCAGATCATCTTGCTCGTCATAAAAGTTTAGAAAAATACCACGAAATCAAAGCACAGTTGTTGCGTCAGTCTCAGCTACAAGTTTTTAATGGGGATGACGCATATTTAAGTAAGTTGGATGCAAGTCAATGGAGTAATGCTTATTGGACAAGTGTTAAAGGTAAAGAGCATCTGATTGGTGAGAAAGGCTTTTATATAGAAGATGGATGGGTTGTAGAGACGCAAAATTTCGGGGTTGTAGAGACGTTTCATGAAACGTCTCTACAAGAAGATGAACGCATAGTTGAAGTGTCAGCTTTGCGGATGGTAGGCGAACACAACCAGCAAAATCTGCTAATGTCGGTAGCAGCAGCGCGGTTAGCGGGAATTGATAAAAATGCTATATATACTGGAATTCGTGAATTCCCTGGCGTTCCCCATCGCCTTGAGCATATCTGCACTTGGAAAAATGTCGATTTTATCAATGATAGCAAAGCGACTAACTACGACGCTGCGGAAGTTGGTTTAGCATCGGTGCAATGTCCGGTGATTTTGATTGCTGGTGGGGAAGCGAAAGCTGGGGATGATACAGCATGGCTAGCAAAAATTAAGGCGAAAGCCGCTGTGGTATTACTTATAGGTAGTGCAGCGGAAAGTTTTGCCAAACGTTTAGAAGAGGTGGGGTATGATAGTTATGAAATTGTGGAAACAATGGAGAATGCGGTTAAGCGATCGCCATCCTTAGCAATCACATATCAAGCGTCTGTAGTGCTGCTATCTCCAGCTTGTGCAAGTTTTGACCAGTATCCTAATTTTGAAGCTCGTGGTGATGATTTTCGCATGTTGTGTTTTAATCATGTCTGGACTTACGCAGAATCATGAAAAAACGAACCGCCAAGTACGCCAAGGACACCAAGTAATAAGAGTTTGAGAGAGTTTTTGCGTAAGTCCTACATGTGTGAAAATTAACTGTGCGTTACCCGAAACCTTTGTAGAGACGTAGCACAGAATCGTCTCTACATCTTTTCCACATCGGTTGTCTATTTTTTCAACGCACTCGTAGCGCTAGCGGCTTGTAATATTTAGAGTAAGTCTTGAGGTGGGTTTTATGGATAGCGATCGCTTAAACAACACAAGTAATTTGAATCCTAAGTTTGAAGGCTTTTTTATTGAGATGGTAATGCCAGGACAAAAGAAAAGAGTCCAGGAAGTTGTGACTCAAGCTTTTGGTTTAGATGGTCAGGTGAAGTCTGTTGGTGACAATCAGACTGAGTTTCAGGTCAGCCTCAAGAAGAAAGTTTTATCGGTGAAGGATGCTTGGGATAAATCTTATCATCTGCGATCGCAACCTGGTGTGGTGGATGCACAGCCCCTATTTGCGGTTCCTCTAGCTGATAATTCCCAATCAGAACCCATAGGTGACACTCAGGGTCAAATAGAAGAACAAAGCAGTGATGTAGAATGGGGTCTTAAACAAGTCCGAGTTTTTGAAGCATGGTCGCGCTTTTTCCCTGACCCGAAGCGACCACCAGGACATGATATTATTATCGGGCTGCCGGATACAGGTTATTCAGAACATCCAGAAATTATTCCGAATTTGCTTTTGGCAAAAGGCTACGATTTTCTGAAGAAAGACTTTGACCCAAAAGATGAATTACAAAGGTCTTCAGGTGAAGTTATAAATAATCCCGGTCACGGTACATCAACAGCAAGTATAGCCATCAGTCCCAGAGGAGCGCAAGGCGATTATCTCAGTGGGAAAGCTGTTACGGGAGTTGCACCCGGTGCAAAATTAGTCCCATTGCGAGTTTCGTATTCAGTGGTATTATTGAGCGTACAAAATCTCGCTGAGGCGATCGAGTATGCGGCAGATAATAATATCCATGTTTTGTCAATAAGCCTGGGCAGTGGTTTCTTTAACCAGCGTCTGCGGAGTGCGATAATTTATGCTCAAAAACGAGGGGTAATTATAGTAGCAGCATCTGGCACTTATGTTCCCTACGTAGTTTGGCCTGCTGCCTATGATGAGGTGATTGCTGTAACTGGTAGCAATGTACTGCGTCAGATTTGGTCGGGTGCATCCCAAGGACGTCAAGTTGATGTTACCGCACCTGCTGAGAAGGTTTGGTATGCGAAAGTTGATAAGATAGATAATGAATTTAGATATAATATACTTCAAGGCTCCGGGACTTCGTTTTCGGCACCACTAGTTGCGGGTATAGCAGCTTTATGGCTGTCGTATCATGGACGAGAGCAATTAATTAAACGCTACGGTGCCGAAAAGATTCCTTTTATCTTTAATCAGATTCTGCGCGATAGTTGCGAAAAGTTCCCGACATGGAAGCCGGATAAATTTGGTGCAGGAATTGTCAATGCAGAGAAAGTTCTGGCTGCACCATTACCTGATAATGTTAGTCGGACTAATTTTGCACCAGCGATCGCTTTACAACAACATCCAGCTATAGACAACGGAAGGCTAGAAACTTTCGCTCATCTGTTTGAAAAGCAACTATCCGAGAGTCAACCAAAAGCTAATTTGATCGGAGTAGCTGGAGATAAGAATAAACTGCAAGCAAGTCTGGCGGAACTGTTACAAACAACAGAAACTCATTTACCACAACGATTGAAAGAGGTAGGGCAAGAGCTAGCTTTTCATTTTACCACAAATCCAAAGCTTTATCAGCAATTAGCAAAGGCTTTATCTACTGAAAGGTCTGATCCGAATCAGTTGAAAACGAAGTCTTTAACTGAGTCATCAAAGTCAAACAATTTGGATTCGGTGCGTGAAATATTGTTACAGAATGTATCTGAAGTTTTGAAGACAAAGCTAGAACGAATCCCCGTTTAGTTCTTTGCGGCAGCATTTGCCCTAAGTACCCACCCACACCGAATGAGTGCCAAGTCGCCAAAAGTCTTAATGAAGAGGAAAGGGGGCTGCTCTTGCACTGGTTTTCCCCATTCCCGAATCTGCGATTTTTAAGTTTCATATTTAAATTCAGCAACGCCAAAAGTTTAGTTGCGGTTCACCTGAATATCCAGATTTTTAAGTAGCGATTTTACTCAAGAATCCCTGGAAAAGCTTGTTTGTGCTAATGGTGGTAATTCTAAGGGTATTGTACAAGAGCCTTGGGTTACAAGCCGTTTGAAAGACTAGTTCTGACTTTTTCCTCATTTGCTACTCAAGTCAACGTCTTTAAAAGCTAACCCGGCTTATAAAATAGGGCGATCGCGCTACTCAGATAGTACTCAATTTCAGAAAAGTACTAGAGTGAAGTAGAAATTACCAGAGCCTGTCCCTTGGTTTACCCACCGGATAAGCCTCTGTCTTGTGGTGCAGTTTTGTGGTAAGTAGAAGCGAGCGTTGAGGCGATCGCCATACAATTTAATTACCTTTCCCCAAATTGATGCTCATTGCAATACAAGCCAAGAAGCATTTTAACGTAACCTAGTATTTAGTATGAGCAACGACCAACTCAAGCAATAAGAGCCTGAGCAGAGTTTTAAAAAGGCAGGTTACGATTCATGGCTTATTCATGGTTTAAAGCGTTTCACATTATCGGGATTGTAGTTTGGTTTGCTGGGTTATTTTATCTAGTACGTCTTTTTATCTATCACGTCGAAGCCAACCAAGAACCAGAACCAGCACGCACGATACTGAAAAATCAGTATCAGATAATGGAAAAACGGCTTTACAACATTATTACCACTCCAGGAATGTTGTTAACAGTTGCAATGGCGATCGGTTTATTAACTACTGAACCAGAAATTCTAAAACAAACTTGGTTGCATGTCAAACTAGGATTTGTTGTTCTTTTACTCGGCTATCATCATTATTGCAAAAGGCTAATGAAGCAGTTAGCAGTTGATGAATGTCGCTGGAGTAGTCAACAGTTACGCGCTTTAAATGAAGCACCCAGCTTGATGTTGGTCGTGATTGTATTGTTAGCCGTATTTAAAGATAATCTACCTACAGATATTACTGTTTGGGTAATTGTCGCAATGATTATTGCTATGGTAGCTACTATTCAACTTTACGCCAAAAAGCGCAGAGAAGATAAAGAAAAGGAATTGGCGCAAATTTCACAACTTCCACAACAGCAGAGTTAGTGGATAGTGGGCACGCTCGCATTGGGCATTAGCGCTCTTCTATGACTCTGGGCAGAGAATATTTTCATGAAGCCCTGACGACTGGAAGTCGCGGCTATACAAACGCTCGTCCGCGATTAGGCGGACTAATCTGAGGATAGGGTTTTAAATTTAATCTGG
>NZ_JAOWRF010000238.1 GCF_025753815.1 Plectonema radiosum NIES-515
CCCCCCCTCTCATCAAAATGGCAGTCTCCTCACCTCCCTCCCCTCGGCAACTGATTCCCCCCGAACCTCCGGTTTGGAAGAGATTTTTAAGTAATTTGTCTAGAATTCCTTGGACGTGGCGAATTACTGTAGGATACCTCACGGTAATGTTGTTCGTCCCGATAACCGCGATGTTACTGAAAGCGGGTACCGAACCCCCAGCTAAGTTTTGGGAAATCGCGACTAGTCCGATCGCATTGGCAACTTATGATGTCACTTTTACCACGTCAGTAATTGCATCTCTGCTGAATGGAGTCTTTGGTACTCTGATTGCTTGGGTTTTAGTTCGCTATAAATTTCCCTTGAAACGGATTGTTGAAGCTTCAGTAGATTTACCTTTTGCGCTGCCGTCAGCGGTTGCGGGGTTAACTCTGGCAACTGTTTACAGCGATAATGGCTGGGTTGGTTCGTTGCTCGCACCGTTAGGTATCAAAGTATCTTTCACCCGTTTGGGGGTAGCGGTAGCAATGACATATATCTCACTGCCCTTTGTCGTGCGGACAGTGCAACCTGTACTTCAGGAAATGGAACGCGAAATTGAAGAAGCTGCCTGGAGTTTGGGAGCAACTCAATGGGAGACCTTTTGGAAGGTGATTTTTCCCCCTTTATTTCCCACCATTTTGACAGGTATTGCCTTGGGTTTCTCCCGTGCAGTTGGGGAATATGGCTCAACGGTAATTATCGCTTCCAATACTCCGTTTAAAGATTTGATTGCACCTGTACTGATTTTCCAGCGATTAGAGCAGTATGACTATTCTGGGGCAACTGTAATTGGTACTGTGTTACTGCTGATTTCCTTGGTGTTGTTAATCGGAATTAATCTTTTACAAGCTTGGGCAAGAAGATATGACACAAAATGATGCCTCTTTTCCACCCCGGATTCATTCAGGTGCAGCAGATCCAAAGCCGCAAAAACCTGTGAAATCGGGGAATTGGGTGCCAATTATTTTGATTGGGATAGCGATCGCTTATTTAGGTTTAGTTCTCTACATCCCTGCTGCTAACGTCTTTTTTCAAGCTTTCCAAAAAGGGGTTGGTCCATTTCTCTCCAACTTGACGCGACCTGCCTTTCTTCATGCAGCTTGGTTGACACTGATACTAGCCGTAATTACTGTACCTTTAAATACGGTATTTGGTTTATGTGCAGCTTGGGCAATCACCCGTCACAAATTCCCCGGTCGTGCTTTCGTCCTCAGCGTTATTGACCTACCTTTTTCCATCTCCCCCGTTGTCGCAGGTTTGATGATTGTGCTACTCTACGGGCGGAATGGATGGTTTGGTAGCTGGCTTCAGGCTCATGATATCAAGGTTATCTTTGCCTTTCCGGGTATGGTCTTGGCTACAGCATTCGTCACTATGCCCTTTGTTGCCCGTGAAGTAATTCCTGTTTTAGAAGAATTCGGCAAAGACCAAGAAGAAGCAGCCAGAACCTTAGGTGCAGAAGATTGGCAGATATTTTGGCGTGTTACTTTGCCAAGTATCCGCTGGGGCTTATTATATGGTGTAATTTTGACAAATGCCAGAGCAATGGGTGAATTCGGTGCTGTCTCGGTAGTTTCAGGAAACATCGCCGATAAAACTCAAAGTTTACCTTTATTTGTTGAAGACGCTTACAAGCAGTATGAAACCGAAGCTGCCTACTCTGCTGCTGTATTGTTAGCGTTGCTAGCAGTTGTCACTTTGGTGTTGAAGGAGATTCTCGAACGCAAAACCCGCATTAAAGATGTTGAATAGGATCTTGGTTGTTAGTTGATAGTGGTTAGTTGATGGTTGACCGTTGGTTATTAAAAAGTACTTCTACCCACTATCCACCAACTACTATCCACTATCCACCAACCACTATCCACCAACCACTATCCACCAACCACTATCCATTATGGCTAATGACATTGCGATCGCACATAAACGGATTCGCTTAAGAATTCCTAAAAACTATCACTCTCAACCTGTGATTTCTCGCTTGGTGTCTGACTACGGTTTGACTGTGAATATCACTGCTGCTGTTCTGGGTGCCAATGCTGTTGGTGATGGTTGGTTTGACTTAGATTTACGAGGCACAATTGGACAAATTGACCGAGCTTTAGGCTATCTCCATGAGTTGGGTTTGCAAATCTGGGATAACAACAGCGAAACAGGTATTTGGTGAATCTACATCTTGGGACAACAAAGTCTCTATCTTGAACCAAGGCTTATGATTTCGCTCTGGAAGTTGTAACCAATTAAGCGATCGCAGATCAAAAATTTTGCCAAAATAATGCTCAAATGCTGATTGTTCAGGCAATGCGGAGTACCGCAACCTTGCACAACGCACTTGGGCATTTTTTAATTGTAATTTACAAGAAAAGATGCTGAAAGCCCCTCGCATTCAGGCAGGGGATGAAAGCTAGCCGCTTTTTTTATCCACCCTTCCAGTATTACCAAGTATATAATATGTCCAGGAAATTTATTTTACAAATCATACTTAGTAAATAATGCTCGAACTTCTGCAAAGCTTGTTTGATAATAACTTATTTATTCCACATGGACATTGTTACCTATGGAAACCTAGTTTGGTGTGGCTTCATATCGCATCCGATTCTCTAATTGCCTTAGCTTATTATTCTATCCCCATCATTCTTGTTTACTTTGTCCAAAAGCGGCAGGATTTCCCTTTCAAATGGATACTGTTATTATTCGGAGCTTTTATCGTCTCCTGTGGTACAACTCATGTCATGGCAGTTTGGACTCTTTGGCATCCAACTTATTGGCTATCTGGTTTTCTCAAATTTATTACTGCTTCTATCTCTGTATATACAGCGGTTGTGCTAGTGCCAATAATTCCCCAAGCGCTTGCTTTGCCAAGTCCCGCACAGCTAGAAGCTGCTAATCGTCAATTAAGCGCAGAAATCATTGAGCGAAAAATTGCCGAAGAAGCACTTTTACACGCAAAAGCCGAGTTAGAACAAAGAGTTGAAGAACGTACATTTGAATTAAGACAAGCTATGGCACAATCTATCGCTACAGCTGCGACTGCACAAGAACAAGCAACTAAGCTAGAATTTACTCTGCGAGAACTTCAACAAACCCAAGTACAACTTGTTCAAAGCGAAAAAATGTCTAGTCTCGGACAGATGGTTGCTGGGGTAGCTCATGAAATCAATAATCCTGTTGCTTTTATTTACGGTAATCTCACCTATGCCAATGAATATGCTTTAGACTTGCTTGAGTTGGTGCAACTCTACCAGAAATATTATCCCCAACCACCGGCGGATATTCAATCTACGATTGAAGCGATTGAACTCGATTTCATTCAAGAAGATTTGCCGAAAATTTTCGCGTCAATGAAAATAGGTGCCGATCGCATTAAACAAATTGTCTTATCTTTGCGGAACTTTTCGCGGCTAGATGAAGCCACAATGAAAAGGGTGGACATTCATGAGGGTATTGATAATACTCTGCTGCTGCTGCAATATCGTCTGAAAACTAGACCAGAACACTCCACAATCCAAATCATTAAACAGTACAGCAATTTACCAGAGGTACAGTGTTATGTTGGACAACTCAATCAGGTGTTCATGAATATTCTCACCAATGCCATTGATGCGATAGATGAGTTACACAAGTTGTCATCCCTTGAAGACATCCAAAACAATTCTAGTACTATTCATATTCGCACACAAGTTTTAGACGGCAATCAAGTGATGATTCGCATTGCTGACAGCGGTTGTGGAATGACACAAGAGATAAAATCAAAAATTTTTGACCCGTTCTTTACAACTAAAGTTGTTGGTTCCGGTACAGGTTTGGGAATGTCTATCAGCTACCAAATTATCCACAAGCATAATGGTCATTTAAAGTTTATTTCTACACCGCTTCAAGGCACAGAGTTTTTTATTCAAATTCCAATTCATCTCGAAAAGTGATTAATCACTCATTCGCTTTATATACAAGCTTAATTATCCTTGATTTACTATATATTCAGCACCTTTAGAGCATTGTTTTTTAGTCGATATTGTGCTAGTCTACTTTAGATTACCATAAAACACGGTAATTAGATAGATTTATCGTAGTTTATTCAAAACCGAGAACAGAAGAAGGTGAAAACCCGATTGTTATATGTCTTTGAGTAACTTTGAAAAACCTGCTCCAGTCCACAGCCGGATTCGCATACCCCAGCGGTATAATAGACAACCGATAATTTCCCGACTTGTATCTCGCTATAATTTAACCGTCAATATTACCGCAGCATCGCTGACATCAGACAGTAAAGATGATGGTTGGTTTGACCTAGAACTTTCGGGAAATCCCCCAGAATTGACTTATTCGCTATCCTACTTACAAGGATTGGGTGTGGATTTGATGCAATTAGCGATCGCTAATCAGATTAAATCAAAAAACACTCAGCCTTTCCCTAACAAAAAAAGCAATTTAACCCGATTAGAATCTGCACCAATCAAGTTGAAACAAGAACCAATATATAATGCGATCGCTCAAACAAATCGAGTGCGTTTGCAACTGTGCATCTTGAAAAACTATTACCATAAACCGATAATTTCCGACTTAGTTTCTCATTATATGCTCACAGTCAACATCACCAATGCTATGCTAAATCCCGACATCCAAGATGATGGCTGGTTTGACTTAGATTTGTGGGGTAGACCGCAGCAACTTCGTGCTAGCCTAAATTACTTAGAAAAATTGGAGCTACCGCTTTGGTTAGTTTCAATTCCCGATGGCAATTAAGGGTGAGGTTAAACGGGTATTATAATTAATCATGGGAACTTGATATTACTCATGCACTTGCTGTTCAAAGCCAAAAATGTAGATACAGAAAAGGCAAAGTTAAGAAATCCCTCAAGAGTGCGGGATCATTTGGCTAATGAGCGCACTTACTTAGCATGGATGCGGAGTGCGATCGCTCTCATGGGTTTTGGTGTTGTGATCGTCCGTCTTCGCCACTTCCAACCACCACTTGTACCACATCCTGGGGCGGGATGGAAGTTGGGTTTAACTTTCGCTCTAGTTGGTTTATTAACTGTCTTACTCTCAACTCAGCACTATTTCGCCGTCCGCGATAACATTGATGAAGACACCTATGAACCCCCAGATCGCTGGGTAATTCTTTTCAGCCTCGCTATGCTTCTTTTGGGTGCTGGGGTAATCTATTTTGTCTTCTCTGTGCCCCTCGATCCAATGAGTCCTGTAATCCCTGAGTAATAGCAGCAACCTACCACCAGAGCGGGTTTCAATTAGCTGCAATAGATAAAAGAATAAAACAACCGCACATAAACACTTTCAAATTATACCTGTTTCTTTTATTTAAATGCTCCTAATCTCTCTCGCAATAGTCAGCTTTTTTGCTTGGTTGGTTAGCACCCTAGCTGGTGGTGGTAGTCCTTTCATGCTCATACCTCTAGTTAACTCGATTCAAGGCGCCGCATCGGTTCCGCCGGTAATTACTATCGGTATGTTTTTGGGAAATGCACATCGCATCGTACTTTTTTGGCGATATATTGACTGGAAATTGACATTATGGTATACTCCAGGTGCTATTGTGGGAGCGATGCTCGGTGCGTATACTTTTACCCAAATTCATCTCGATTGGTTGCAGTTACTCATCGGCGTTTTTTTGGTAATTAGCATTTTTGGCTTTGGATTAGAACAAAAAGAAACTACATTTAAAGTCAAAGCTTGGTATATTTTACCTGCCGGCTTCGTCAAAGCTTTTATCTCTGGATTAATTGGAACCACAGGTCCAGTATTGAATGCTTTTTATTTAAATTATGGTCTAGTTAAAGAAGAGTTGATTGCTACCAAAGCAACTCATGTAGTGATTATTCACTTAGTTAAGATATTGACTTATGGTGCATTTGGAATATTATCACCGCAGATTATCGCTACTGGTTTAGTCATTGGTCTAGTAGCCATACCAGCTAACTTTCTCGGTAAGTATATTCTCAATAAGATAAATGCTCAACAGTTTCGTTCCATAGTACTCGCAACAATGGCTATCAGCGGTGTCTGGATGCTGTGGGCACAACGAGATTTACTCGCTTTTTGGTAATTGGTAGGACTTACGCAAAAATCGTCAAAAAGCTTAATTTATCGAACCGCCAAAACGCCAAGAACGCTAAGAATTCGTAGAGAGTGCGTAAGTCCTGATTGGCTTTCACAAACGCTCTTTGACTCAAGGATAGTGCTTTTTGTGAACACCTTTGAATATTTCACTCTTCAAGGCTGTCCATTTTTTTTGCTTGTTCAGTCCAGGGGAATGGGACTCATGGGAAAGAATTATTCCCAATGCTTAATGCGAGGGTGCCCAATTCCCCGTTACCCATTCTTTAATTCAGTCTTTAGGAGGATATTACGTATAAAATATTGTTTTATAGTGTAAAATTCAAAATCAAGTTTAAGAATAAGTTAAAAAATTGCCCAAAATTATTTTCCATAGGGGGGTAAATTAATGGTGCAGCCGAATGAGAACGATAAGGATAAGTTTCTTTACCCTCGAAGTCGCTATTACGGTCAAGCTAGACCACAAGAGCTTATATTTAATGCCAATCTCCAAGAGTTTGCCCAAAAAGTCGGCTTTATTACCGCTTTAGAAACATCTGGCAAATTATCTCCTCAAGATGCTTACGACCAGATTAAAGCGCTTTGGAAGCAGTTGAAACACAGCAAAAAGCAACTAGGAATTGGTGAAGAGCCACCAACATCGACGTAAAATTGGTGTTTTTAGCGTAGAATTACTTGAAACTCGTTTGCAGTCAGTGACACTATGATATTTTCAGAATCTACCGAAATCAGCCAACGTCCGCTAGGTTGACCGTCTGAAAGTACTTCTTGAGCAAGGACTACTCCAATTTTCCCAGCCACATACGGTGGATGTAAAATCAACACTCTTTCTCCAATTGGAAAAGTCTTCGGGGTATGCAATGGCTTTTCTGAAACTAAAGGTTACGTAAGTAAAATCCGATGTATTTCATAACCAGATTTTAACCATAAAGATGTACTTTCTCTGACTTTTTAATTAGACATCTCCAGAGTCATACGTAGAGACGTAGCTAGCTTACGTCTCTTGGGGTTCGGGCAACGCATAATAAGCATAGCGGTCGATGTCTATTGCTATTTTGATGACTAGATTGCACAAATCAAACACGAAAACTCCGCGTTACGAGTGCGCTCGGATTAATGCTCTTCTGTACTTAGTGCTGAATTGAGAGCAGAAATTGTTTGGCAGAGTGATGCGAAATGGTACAATTAGCGTCTAATCTAGTACAGGGGAACTATTAAAAAGATGGAATGTCTGATTTAATTTTGTTTTGGCATCGTCGGGATTTACGCATTTCAGATAATACAGGACTTGCAGCAGCGCGATCGCACTCGTCTAAAGTCGTGGGTGTGTTTTGCCTCGATCCGAATATTTTAGAACGAGATGATATTGCCCCGGCTAGAGTAACTTATATGATTGGCTGTTTGCAAGCACTACAAAAGCGATATGCTGAAGTTGGCAGCCAACTATTAATATTGCACGCCAATCCGATGCAAGGGATACCCGCACTAGCTGCGGCTTTAAAAGCTAAAGCGGTATTTTGGAATTGGGATGTAGAACCGTATTCTCAAAAACGCGATCGCACTGTCATCGATGCGTTAAAAGAAAAAGGGATTCAGTTTCTCGATCAAAACTGGGATCAGATTCTCCACTTCCCCGACGAGATTCGCAGTGGTGTCAATCAACCTTACACGATTTACACTCCCTTCTGGAAGAATTGGATTAGCAAACCGAAGGCTAACCTAGTCGCAACTCTGGAAAATGCCTTATGTTTGACGGAAGCTGAAAAGGAAATTGCCAAACTTAATGGTGCGATCGCCTTACCGACAGCGAAAGATTTAGGATTTATTTGGGATCGAGACTTAGTAATTGTACCAGGAGAAGCAGCAGCACTTGAAAAGCTAGAGGAATTTACTAATTCTACCATCAACGAATATAAAGAACAGCGGAATTTTCCCGCAATTAACGGCACATCTCAACTGAGTGCAGCTTTGAAATTTGGAGCGATCGGCATTCGCACCGTATGGCAAGCTACTTTAGAAGCGCTACAAAACAGTCGCAGTGAAGAAACAGAAAGCAACATCCGCACCTGGCAACAAGAAATCGCGTGGCGGGAATTTTATCAACACGCAATGTACAACTTCCCACAATTAGCTGAAGGTGCTTTCCGCCAAGCTCTGAAAAACTTTCCTTGGCAAACTAACGAAGAATACTTTCAAGCTTGGTGCGAAGGTAAAACAGGTTATCCCATAGTAGATGCAGCCATGCGGCAAATGAATGAACTCGGCTGGATGCACAATCGCTGTCGGATGATTGTTGCCAGTTTCCTCACCAAAGACTTGCTGATAAATCCCCAGTTAGGAGAAAAATACTTCATGCAGAAGCTGATTGACGGTGATTTATCTGCTAATAACGGTGGTTGGCAATGGAGTGCTTCTAGCGGGATGGACCCCAAACCCTTGCGGATTTTCAACCCTGCCAGTCAAGCACAAAAATTCGATCCCGAAGGAGAATATATCCGGGAATGGGTTCCCCAATTGCGCTCTCTGGATACAGAATATTTAGTTACGGGGAAAATCCCGGCTTCCGAACGTGATGCTCTTGGCTATCCTCACCCAATTGTCGATCACAACCTACAGCAACGCCAGTTTAAAGGACTTTATCAACAGCAAAGAGACTTTCCACCTTTGACGTCTGGAGCGTGAGGCAAATTCATACTTGAAATCAGCAACACCGAAAAAACCTTGGCAACTCGCTGTATACATAGTTTCACTGTATATTTTATGGTCAACTCGGCTGCAAGTATACGCAATTACGATCGCTCCTGGGTATTACAGCAGTGGATTGCAAGAATGAAACTAACTTCGTAGTCAAAAAATACATAATAAAAACAGAGACATTAATTTAGATGCCTCTGCCTTTTCATCCTATGCGCTCTTAATCCATCCTCAAACTATGTTTTTTACATCAGTTTAAGCTTTTCAATATTTGTTTCCAGTCCAGAGACTATCAAAGAAATCATCTGTAAAATTGCGGCTCTATCACCCGTCTTGCAACGATCAAATAACAGATGAACATCCACCAATCCCGTCTCAATTGCTGATTTTAACACTGTATTTTCACTTGCCTTGAGATTATTATTTGCACAAGCAGTGTAAAGCACTACTCCTGCCATAGTGTACATATCTAACATTGGTTCATCACCATTGTTATTTACAACTTGGGGAAAGTTTGATAAGGGATGGACGAAGTGGTCAAAAGTTAATTGGGTCATGATTTTGGTCAAATCGATACTTGAATAAGTTCAAACTCCAGCTAACAAAGAAGTCTGAAGTTTGTTCGCATAGCCTTTGTGCCTCTCGAAAGCGAGTGCGTCTTTCCTTGGCAGAAGGATAAAGGATGAATTTAATATCAGTACATGCCGAGCCTAAGCGGGGGAGAAAAAAACAAAAATTTTCACTTTCTTCAAGCCCCATTTTCTTATGGCTGGGGTAATTTCATCCTTCATCCTTCATCCTTCAGTTGACCTCGCTTCATTGTTGAATCAGGTACGGAATTTTAAGTTGTCTGATGTTGCTAAATGCGTATTAGCATATATTATGAAAAAGAAGAGAGACAAAAACCCTTTGATTCCTTACTTGAAATTAAAAGCTAGCTGTAAGAGTGAAAAGCTCGCTTTTAGGGTCATCTGCCTTTTTTGATTCTTCCGCTTCAGTAACTTAGCGCTTCACACCTTAATCTTAATCTTGTCATTTTTATTTGTCAACATGTCATTTTTAAATGACTAACAAAATTGTCCTGCTATTGTGATGTCATGAGAGAAAATAAAAGGTAGGAGTAGTGTTGAGAAGTTCAAATTATGACTGACAGAAGACGTTCTGACGACTACAAGCAGGTCAGCGGTTACATTCCGATAGATTTAGCGCGGGAATTTAAAAGCATCTGCGCTCGTGAAGGAGTATCTCAAAGCGACGCATTAGAAGAGATGACGCGTGAGTGGCTAGCCAAAAGGACAGGTGTCCACTCAATAATTCCCGAACCTGCTCGTCCAAAAACAATTGCTGAGGTAGTTCAGGCAAACATGACAAAACTTAAGGGTTGTGGAGTGAAAAACTTGCGAGCGATCGCAAAAGCCGAAGTACTACCGACACCAGGAGACTTTGCCATCATCACGTCAGCTTTACGTATTACTGAGGAAGAGCGGAAAATAATTTGGCAAGAAACTTTCAAAATTTCCGTGTTTTCCGATTTCCGAGGTGTAAATATATGTAAAGAGTCTGAAAGTGTAAAAGAAGATGAGCACAAGTATTCTTCGGATATTGAACCTACCGGGCTGGAACTATAAGATGTCCCATGAGGGAGTTTCCATCCTTGCTCCCACAAAGCGCGATGCTACCGACCTTGCCCAAAGCTACGGGGATGCTCTCAGCGAAACTGCGGCAAAACTTAACGGTAAAGTGCGAATTAAATGGAGAGGCTGTAAAAATCCAATCGAATTTTTCGGGTGGATGTCTTCCTCTGGTGCCCCCACACCCTCAGAAACTGCCGAACGTATTTTGCATTCTGGGGGTGCAGTCTTTTGCAGCCAAGTGCATATCCCAAAAGGGTTATTGTACCGAATGGTTGCAGCCGCTGAAAACGAGCGTCCAATTAGCATTGTCAGACAAGACAATCGCAAGCAAATCATAGTCAACCAACCAATGGCTGACATGTTACATACACCCCCGGAGGTTGCTACCCAAAGAGTAATGACTCAATTTTGGCTTCCTGAAGATTTGGCAGAGTTAGAACAAAGACTAAATAACAATAGTGAGTTTACATGGACTTACTCTGCTGGACTCAACGAGCAAGCTTGGGCAATTTTAACAACTCATTTTGAGGCATTTGAGGTTGAGGGTATCTGGTACAGACAGGGAACCTGCTTATCAACTCCTCAGCTTGTGCCAATTCCACCAGGGGCTTTTGCTCCGGTTTAAGTAGGTGGACAATTTAAACCCAAGAATTACGATTGTGCATGAATTCTTACTTTCAGGGTGCATTCTTTACTTAAGACATTGATTAAAAGTGTATTAATATCAAGTCTGGTTTATGAATGAAAATTCCCACAAAACCGCGCTTTGGCTGTGGTAAATATTAACTTTGTTTAAAAAATATTACTCATAATATGATAATTAGGTTTGCGACAAACGTATTGTAGAGACGTAGCAGTGCTACGTCTCTACGATTCATGCCACATTATGCTATGCGATGCTTAATACAACGCTTTCACCCACTCCCACTCCTGTATCAAACCTTCTCTAAGCGAAACTTTTGGCTGATAACCCAAAATTCTCCGTGCCTTAGATACATCCGCTGCCGTGTGACGCGCATCTCCCATCGCTTTTTCAATATGGTTTCTCTGAATGCGTTTGCCGACAATTTCCTCCATCGTGTCCAACACTTCTTTTAACACTACCCTGCTACCACCGCCAATATTAAAGATTTCACCCACCGCTTCAGACACCGTGGCAGCGGCTAAATTAGCAGCGACAGCATCACTAATAAACGTAAAGTCCCGCGTTTGCAACCCATCACCATAAATCGGAATCGCCTGAGATTGCAAAATCGATTTGAAGAACTTATGAAACGCCATATCCGGGCGCTGTCTGGGACCGTAAACTGTGAAATAGCGCAACGCCACAAAAGGCACGCCAAAGTTTTTTTGATACAGTCCACACAACCTTTCAGCTGCTAGCTTGGTAATACCGTAAGGCGAAACCGGTGCAGGACAAATTCCCTCATGGGTGGGTAGAGTTTCCGCATCACCATACACGCTAGATGTTGAAGCAAATACTAACCGTTTCAAATGTTTCGCATCTTTTGCCGCTTCCAATAAAATTTGGGTAGCGCTAATGTTTCGTTCAATGTAAGCACGGAAACCTTGACCCCAACTGGCACGTACTCCCGCCTGCGCCGCCTGATGGTAAACTACTTCAACATCTTCGAGGAGTGTTTGCCAATCTAAAAACTGAATATTTCCTTCAATTAATTTAAAGCCTGGAGAGCAATGTAAGTGTGCAACATTCTTGCGCTTTAAAGCTGGGTTGTAGTAATCGTTAAACTCATCAATTCCGATTACTTCATCTCCTTGTTTGAGCAATGTTTCTGTGAGATGAGAACCAATAAACCCTGCCGCGCCGGTGACAATAACTTTAGCCATGTTCTGTGATTTTTGGATATTTTATCAATTTGAATATTCCCAGGTTAATCTTTACACCCAGGTAAACGCCAATACTTTAGGATTATTTTTTTCAACAATTATTTGCTTCTGTAACTCGTTACTTGAAAATACTTACCTACTGTGGTTTTGTGGCAAATATATCAGTATATTTGTTGATTTTTTCGATCATAATTTCTCCTGGAATATACTAGGGAACGAAGTTAAATCTTGCCCGGTAAATTACTTACTTTTGTAAAGACGTTCCGGACCGAACGTCTCTACGAGTAAAGACGTTCCGGACCGAACGTCTCTACGAGGGTTGCGATATTTTTATTAATGTTAATTATCAAGACATAATATTAAATACTGCAAAAAAATACATTATTGACACATGGTGTAATACTCAGTGTTGATGTCGTGGGGTACGTAGTCAGCGTTTTCTGTCTTTAATAAGAATGAATTCCTGATGGGGGGCTTGCATTAACATCAGAATTGATGGAAAAATTGATCGCCGAAAAGACTTAAGGCATAATCATCGCAAGCAAGGGAAAGCGCGTGAAAGTTTTAGTTGTTGGTAATGGAGGGCGGGAACATGCTCTAGCATGGAAACTGCTGCAATCTAAGCAAGTTGAGCAAGTTGTCTGTGTGCCGGGAAATGGTGGTACGGCTTCTTTAGAGCGCTGTGAAAATTTGCCTCTGGCGGTAGATGACTTTGAAGGCATCAGCCGCTATTCTTTGGAAAATAAAATTTCTTTGGTGGTCGTTGGTCCAGAAGTACCGCTGGCAAAGGGAATTACCGACTATCTCCAAAATAAAGGTTTGATGGTTTTTGGTCCGACGAGAGCGGGAGCGCAAATTGAGGCAAGTAAGGCTTGGGCAAAAGCTTTGATGCAGGAAGCAAAGATTCCTACGGCGAAGGCTGCGGTATTTACGGAGGCAAAAGCAGCTAAATTATATGTGAAATCCCAGGGTGCACCAATTGTTGTCAAGGCTGATGGTTTAGCGGCTGGTAAAGGTGTAACTGTGGCGACAACGGTGGAACAAGCACAGGCAGCTATTGAGGCGATTTTCCAGGGGCAGTTTGGCAGCGCTGGGGAATTTGTGGTTATTGAAGAGTGTTTGACTGGGCAGGAGGTATCAATTTTAGCGTTGACGGATGGGTTGACGATTCGCCCTTTATTGCCCGCTCAGGATCATAAGCGGATTGGGGAAGGCGATACAGGAGATAATACTGGGGGGATGGGAGCTTATGCCCCTTCCTCGATCGCTACACCGCAAATTATGGAACGCGTGCAAAAAGAAGTTTTGGAGAAAGCGATCGCTATCCTCAAAACCAAAAACATCGACTATCGAGGCATTCTCTACGCTGGGTTGATGATTGCACCAGATGGCGAATTTAAAGTTTTAGAATTTAACTGTCGCTTTGGCGATCCGGAAACCCAAGTCATTCTCCCACTGTTAGAAACACCCCTAGAAGAATTAATGCTTGCCTGCGTGCAGCAGCGCCTGGGAGACATGCCGCCCATCGCTTGGAAGGCGGGGGCATCTGCGACTGTCGTCGCTGCCGCAGGCGGCTATCCTGGGGTATATGAGAAAGGAAAAGTAATTACAGGCATTGAACAGGCTTTATCGGCAGGAACTAATGTATTTCATGCCGGGACAAAGTTGCTTACTCAGCAAGTAGTGACAGATGGGGGTCGGGTGTTGAATGTCACCGGCATAGGAGAAAATTTTGAGAAAGCGATCGCTTCTGCATACGCCGGCATCAAATGCATCCACTTGGAGGGAATGTATTATCGACGCGATATTGGTTATCGGGTAATGAAAGAAGAGGGGGAG
>NZ_JAOWRF010000012.1 GCF_025753815.1 Plectonema radiosum NIES-515
TCAGTAGACTTAAACGCTGTAGCCCAACGCCATCAATAAAATGCTTAAGATTTTCAAAAAGACTATCACTATCAAAGCTTGGTTTTCGCGTCGGCAATAGTCTTATTCAATACTTAATATCTTGATACTATATATCAAGTATTTGATTTTTTCAACTAAAATATCTTGATTTTTCTCAATATTTGTCAATATATGTGGAACTTTGTCTATAAAATTGTCAGCTTAGGACTAGCTCCCAATTGCAACGCTTCCCAACTGGCTACAGCAAACTCAGCCTCCATTTTTAGCACTTGAGCTTGATACTCTGGATCTTGTGCCATTTCCACCAATGCTGCATCAATTTCTGCCCGTTTGAGTGCTTCCAGTTCGTGCAGAAGTGCTTGTGCGACAAACTCATTGCGACTTTTAGCTTTTCCTAGGCTCACTGCCTCGTCAGCAGCAGCTAAAAGCTCCGTAGGTAAAGTTATTGTCGTGCGAATCTGATTTTTCATAATTTTTTTGATGTTTATGTTGATGTCAATAACAGCATCAATTTAACTATAACTTAAAAATATTCACCAGTTTCGCGTGAGATACTTCAGGAAAGGAGGCTAAACTGAACCGTATTAGACATTTCCCGAAATTAAATATGCGTTATCCAGAACCGTTGTAGAGAGGTTGCATGTGCTACGTCTCTACATTAGACATCTCCATAAATTAATTATGCGTTAACCAAAACCCTTGTAGAGACGCGAAATTTCGCGTCTCTACATTCTTTTTCGGAGATGTCTATTCTTTATGGTCGCAAAGATATGAAAATAAGGGACGTTCTTAAGAACGTCCCCGTAGTGAAATTTATAAACAATCAATCAATCTTAGAGATATTAGAGAGCGTCTACAACTCCCTCAAGAAATCAATCATCGCTTGTTGATCAGAAGGTTTCAAAGAACGGAAACGAGCGATAACTTCGCGTCCTTCACTTCGATGAGTTGTCGAAAGCTCACTGTCATAAGGTGGGCAAATGACATTCTCAGGTGATGTGCCGTATAAGCTGTAGTCGATAACATTGCCGATTATATTGGTGACTCTGCCATCTCTGGGAACGGGGCATCCGCCACCCCGCTGCTTAGAAGTCTTATCGTCATCCGGTGCTGGCAGGTCATGTAACTCAATCGCTGCACGAATCGCATCGTCTACTGAACGAACAACTAACGGTGCGTTGGTAACTTCGCTATTGGTCGTTACAGTACCCGCAGGCGTGGTGTCACGGTTTAAGATACTTAAGAAAACACGAGCATCATGCAGGAATGGCGGTCCAACTCTCCCAATTCCTGTCAGAGGTGTTGTCCGGAACTGATCACCCTTAGCAGTACCTTTCTGGTTTGAGAAGGCATCACTACTCAGGTTGCGGGGGAGATCATAGGTCGTGAAGGTCTTGCGGAATTTACCTTTGCGCTCCTGATCTCGATCGTCGTCATCGGAATCTTTGCCGGATTTGTCACGACGAACAATTCTTTCAGAGCGGCTGATCAGGATGGGGTCGCGGGGAGTTGGCGCAAACCTTTCAGCATCTATGGTTGGGCCTCTATGGATATTAAGATCTGAGAATACAGGGGTCCAACGGTAGCTGAGAGCATTTACAAGTGCTTGTTCATCAGGTCCCAAGGATGGGTCGCCAAGAGCCGGAGACAAACCAGTTCTTTGAATTGGAGTATGACAGCTGACGCAACCAACCATGCGATCGCTCTGGTTAATCGCATTGCGATCTAGACCATCGCCGCGTCTAGGCATCTTACCGGAAATCGTCCGGTTAGCAAAGGCAACCAGGTCAACACCAAAAAGCTGCGCCCCTCGTTGTACTCTAGCAGCAGGGCTGTTGCCTCTGATAGGCCTGGAGGGATTTCGGGAATTTAGCACCGCCAAGAGATTGTTGCCAAATTCTGGGGGAGCCGTCCCGCGGATGAAATTGCGCGCACTAAATGGTATGCTGACAGAAATCTCTGGATCATCGATTAAACTGCGGCAGTTGCGATTATAGGGGGCAATGTTGCCGTCAGCAATCACTTGCTCAAAAGGAGAGATCCGGTTGGTCATGCTCAGAGTACCAAACGTCCCTCCCACAATAAACTGCATCATCTCTGCACCATTGGCACGTAAACCAAAACGCCCCAGTCCTTCGGCGAGTTGATCCTCTCGCCCACGAGCCACATTCGGAGGAACTGTATTGTTCGCACCTGTGATGCAATCACCGGTACACTGAAACAAAGAAGTCTTGACGGAGGAATTGTCACCTCTGATATCGTTGGGGTCAGGCACACTGGAAATATCGACGTTGGGAATAGCCTCTATCAACCCACGACCAATATATGGGGGACCAGCAAGTTCAGTAATAACACGTCTAAATCCAAGTGGACTCTGTCCCGTAACTGGATCGACGGTTACGAGGTTTCTATCTTCTGCAATGCTGGGGATAGCCTCTGGTCTGCAATCTAGACTTGGGTCTAAAGCTTTCAGTTCTTCAGAAGGAGGGCGCACGTGTTGCAAGAAACCACCAAAATTCTGAGTTACACCGAGGAAATTTGGCACATTAGTCAACGGATCAAAAGATGTCCGAAAATTGACCTCTTCTTGACTGGGTGAAAAGTCTCCAAAGACTGTAAAGGCTGCGGTTCGCCCTGTATTATTAACCGCATCTAATTCTCCACTGGTGTTTACACTCTGACGACTGAAGTCAACAGAACCATCGGGACTGACCGGATCTAAGCGTCTACCCGGAGCTTGACCGCCATCTGTGGTATTGCCTGATACAATACTGAAGTTTGTGGTAGTTGTCCTGCCAGCTCGACTGACGAGAGAAGTACCTGTGAGTAGTCCTTCATTGGGAACTGACTCAAGGTTATTCAGGTGACAACCCGCACATCGAGTTTGCATGGCTACCGACCCGAAACCGTTCTCAACTTTTTGTGGGGTAGTAAAGAACTCAGACCCTTCTATCACTCTTTCACGAATTGAGTTTGGTATAGAAGGATAAAGTAATGTATCCAACTGCGCCAAAGTTCTTACGGGGGTAAGTCCGACATTGCCATAGGTGTCCCGACGCACACGCTCCGCTGGACGCAGGGGGCGATTAGGATCAGGAGGTTGAACCACAAAGTTGGTTGCAACCTCGGCTTGGCGGCGGACCATTAAAGTATCTTGATCAGGAAGAGGAATCTGACCGAACACTTTGTATGGGAAAACGTAAGAAACGAAAACTGAGAGGCTAAATGATATAGCCACTATCAACAAGACACTCAGAAATTTTAATTTTCGCATTAAATTTTTTAGCCCTGTTCAAGATTTAGTAAGACATTGAGTAAGAGAATCTGAAGATCACGAATTCCATATTGGATTTGTGCCCTTTCAAAGCTAGTAAGTACGAGAACTCACTACATATTAGTACCAATGCTTAGACCTTGATTTCGCAAACCTAAGGGTAATTACATATATAGCTTACCTTTATGGCAATACGAAAGTAAAGTCGTATAAGAAGAAATATTTCTACATACAAAGCCTAGTATTGTCGGGAAGATTGTCTAGAGTCGATGGTAGGTATGACAAAAGCTTGGGTAAAAACAAGCGAAAAATCAGTAGGATTTCGGAAAATGCCCGATAAAAGATTATGAATTTTGTATACCAGTTAACCTTGGGGAGATTTTTCCGTAAGCATCGTCGCTCCCAATCCGAAGGGGGTGCCGCTAGACGTTCGGTAGATTTTTCAGTTGGAGCGATGAAACGTTACACTGTCGAAATTCTGTCACGAATTCTTACTGCCTTGTCGAGGAGCAAATTTAGATGCGTTTGCCCTGAGGTTGCAGAAGCGATCGCTCTTTTTCTATCGGTGACAGTTCACATCCGTGCATTCGCTACCTCAACTGAAGCAGTCTATCAATAGACAACCTATTTGAAAATTAACTATGCGTTGCCCAAACCCCAAGAGACGTTAAATTTAACGTCTCTACATTCTTTTTCAAATAGGTTGTCTAATACACATCTTCACAAAAAATTATGCGTTATCTGAAACCCAACAGACCTAGCACAGAGCTACGTATATACGTATTTTTCGCTTTTATGTCTAAAAATATTTGACAAACATCCTCTCATGAAAATTTCTAGGTGTTAGTATCGAACAAATAACTCATCCCAAGGGTTACAGATGCGATCGCCTTACTTTTTAATCCCCTTAAACCGCTCTTTTGCACTTTCAAAAGCAACTTGCATCACCGACTGAATCTTCTTCGGATCGGGTTTCTTACCACCCATCAAATCACCGAAGTAAACACAAGCACCTTCACCCAACGACCAAGTATAAGCCGCTGCCCAAGATGCAGCAATTACGCTGCCAAAACCTGGTATAAATTTAATTAACTCACGAGCGATCGCCTTTGCCAAAAAACCACCTGCGATCGCACTCACCAAACCCCCCGCTTGGGATGGTGTCAGCGTCTGTCCATACAATTTACCCAACAACCCCACCATTGATACTTGCAATGCGGTTAATACTGGCATTGTCGCTACTGGCAACGGTACTGCCGCCACTGTCGCTGCCATGATTGCAAATGCTAACATGTAACGGCGTCCCGCATCGCGGTAGAGGTTGCCAATTTGCTCACCAGCAGAGCGATCCAATAATTGATAAATCGCTTGGGATTCTGCCTCTGGAAGTAAATCTGCTAAAGTATCTCTTAGCGCCTCTAAACCATAAAATACTGGTGTGTAGCCGTCCTCTTCTAAAGTAAAATCAATCATGATAGAGCGATCGCACACTCCACTAAAAGCTTGCTCAATTGCCGCGAATGCTCGCTTGACTTCCTGATAATCTGGTGGATAAGCCGGATGATCGACCGTACCCGGAGGATAAACTTCGTGCAAGCAAGTAACCGCTAGCAAACAGGGAATATCTGGATATTTCTGACGTAATTCTTTGGCAATTTCTCGTAACGAGTCAATAGCAAAGTCGTTGATTTTCACCGTGAGAATCAAAATTCTCGCACCCCGACTTTCTTTTTGCAAATCAGCAATTAATTCCTGAATAATTGCCTTTTGCTCTTGATACACATCTCCCAAACCGACCGTATCCGTAAAAATAAGTAAAGGCAGGTCATTTGAAGGATAAGCGTAGCGTTCAGTATGTTGCGTATGCGGACGATATCCTTGACCGACAATCTCAGCAGAAACTCCCGTCAGTCCCCGGACAATTGAACTTTTTCCGGCTTGCGGTTTACCAATCAGCAGCGCTTCAGTCGTTGGTAGTTCCGTGCGAACTGTCTGCAAAATCTCTGCTACTTGAGCTTCACTGACGCTCAACTGTTTGACAACCCTTTGTGCTACTTGGTCTACGGGTAAAAGTTGCATTAAGCGGCTTGTTGCATGATTCCATACAGCAAGTATGCGGTTGTTACGGGAATTATTGTCCGAAGTTTTCACATCATCAATCGATTCACTCGACTGCTGAGAATCAGTTGATGGCAAGTTAGCATCATTTTGCTCAGTCATTTGTATCAAGGTAGATAGAGTCTATCATTCAGGACGCTTCATGTTTTAAATCCAGAAGACCCCTGTAGTCATTTTAGGTGATGAGACGCAATTGTTCGTCTACCTGCCGACAGTCGTGCGGTGGATGTAGTAAGCGTTTTAACGCTTAAATTAAGCGCTTCAGCGCTGACTACATTTTTGCATTAAAGTTTTTGCCAGTTGAGCGATCGCTTGCCAATCTCCACTATTTACCAGCTTTTTCGGAAATAACTCACTACTCAAACCAACTGCCACAGCACCAGCAGCTATAAATTCTGGGGCATTATCTAAACTAATACCACCTGTAGGAATTAACGGTATTTTACCCAGGGGTGCTTGTAAACTTTTAATATAGTTCACTCCTCCCACAGCTTCCACGGGAAACACCTTGACACAGCTTGCACCTTGATTGTAGGCGTTAACAATTTCTGTAGGAGTCAGCGCCCCTGGTATAATCGGTACATTGTTCGCAATTGCGGCTTGAATCATAACTGAGTCAACATGGGGTGTAAAGAGAAATTGCGCTCCAGATGCGATCGCTTCTTCCATATCATTAAGATTTAACAGCGTACCAGTACCAATGATGCATTCAGGTAATTCCAAACGTAGTTGAGCAATTAATTCCCCAGCGCGATCGCTATTCCAAGTAACTTCAATTAACCGCATTCCTCCAGAAGCGATCGAAGAAGCCATTTTACGTCCCAATTCAAATTCAGGAGCGCGAATTACAGCGATCGCTCGATGTTTTTGCAATTGTGATAACCAAATTTGATTAAACATCCTAACAGCGCTACAGCAGTTTGCTCGGGAGAGCGTGAACGCACACTTTTCTTTCTTATCTTGGCGTTCTTGGTGTCTTGGCGGTTCGTTATTCAATTTTTATTTACAGTTGTTTTGGCAAACCCTACAGGCTATGATACTTTTTTTCCTTGCATATATAATTTACAACTTCACAAACACATTAACTCTGCACGCAAATGAACCTTCACAAATTATCATCTTCATCAGTTATAACCTTCCTAATCGCAGCAACCCTTGCTAGTAGTGCAACCAATCCACTTCCATCCTTAGCACAATCGCAACTAACACCAGCCGAAAAATCTGGGCAAAACTTTCAACTAGTTTACCAATTGCGTGGACATATATGGGATGTTGCCTCTCTTGCTTTAAGCAAAGATGGACAAATCCTGGTTAGTGGTAGTTTTGACCAAACAATTAAAGTGTGGAATCTAAATACAAAAAAACTACTAGCTACCCTAGATGGACATCAAGATGGAGTTAATGCCGTTGTTATCAGTCCAGATGGACAAATTCTAGTTAGTGCGGGGGGAACAGCGCAAGCTAATACAGATAAGAATATCAAATTATGGAACCTAAAAACAAGAAAATTGCTTGGTACTTTAACTGGGCATTCTCAGGGGATAACTTCTGTTGCGATCGCACCAGACGGACAAACTCTCGTTTCGGCTAGTTACGACAAGACTATCAAATTATGGAACCTGAATACAAAAAAACTGCTTGCCACTCTACAAGGACATTCCAGTCGAGTTAGTTCTATTGCCATCAGTCCGGATGGACAGACTTTGGCTAGCGGTAGTGGTGGGGTGGATAATACAGACAATACCATCAACTTCTGGAACCTGAAAACAGGTAAATTACTGCGTACCCTGACTGCATATTCTGGGGCAATTAGTTTTCTTGCCTTTAGTCCTGATGGAGAAACCCTTGTCAGCGGTGCAGATCCCGAAATCAAGATATGGAACGCAAACACCGGACAATTGCAGCGTACCCTAAATTTATCATCAATTGGGGGCATCAGTGCGATCCAAATCAGTCCGGATGGACAAACGCTTGTTAGTGGTGCTTTAGATACTTCGGTTAAGTTGTGGAATTTGTCTACCGGAACGCTACTAAAAACCCTGGTGCAACCTCCCAGCAACAATCAAAATTTTGATCGTCTTACACCTAGTAGTATCGCTTTTACTCCCGATGGCAAAAGTCTGATTATTGGTCATGGGGGTGAAGCTGCTTTGTCTAATTTTCCCATTGACATTTGGCGGATATCTTTCTAAGAAAGAGATATACATCTATGGTGTGAGAAAATCACAAGCGATCGCCTAACTTAAGTAATACTTTTTTTCCATCTATAACTATTTGTTTTCTACCTAAAGTGGTATTCAAATATGTAATTACAGGTTAATCATAACTTTTAGGGTTTTAGACAAAATAATCAGCCATTAGTTTTAATCAACATCAATTAAATTCTATCGCCAGCAGGAGGTAAACAAACAAAGTAATGTTTACAGTATTCCTAGATAGATATTTTAAACATCTTAGGAACAGCAGTATGCCTCTTTACAAACTCGAAGACTTTGACCCCAATTATAGAGATACCTTTGCTGGTGATGACATTAAAGCTTTGGATCTGTATACCGAAGGTAAAGAAAAAATTGGCTCAGTCGCTGATGCTTTAGTCGATCCAGAAGGTCGTTTTCGTTATTTAGTCATTAATACAGGTATTGCTTCTTTAGGTAAAAAGATATTGCTTCCGATTGGTCTTTCCCATATTGATTATAATCAAAAGCGCGTCTACGCTGATGGACTCAGCAAAGCACAAGTAGAACGTTTACCTGAATACAAAGACAGCATAACCGTTGATTACGATTATGAAGAACAGGTACGCAATGTTTATCGTCCAGAAGGTAGAGACGTTAATTACAATCGTGACGAATACAATTATCAGCAAGAACCTTCTTTCTATAATTTAAATGACCAATCTCATCAAACTTTAAAACTATATGAAGAACGATTAGTTGCTAGTAAAACTCGTGTCAAAACTGGAGAAGTATCAGTTGGTAAGCATATTGAAACTGAAACCGCACGAGTTTCAGTCCCAATTGAAAAAGAGCGAGTTGTGATTGAGCGAGTCACTCCCACAACAAGCGAAGCTGTAGTAGATTCTCGTGAACTTAAGTTTCAAGAAGGTGAAGTTGCACGCATAGAACTCTACGAAGAAACCCCGGATATTCATAAAGAAGCCTTTGTCCGTGAAGAAGTTAGAGTCCGCAAGGTTGTAGATAAAGAAACGGTTGAAGCAGAAGAAACAATTCGTCGTGAAGAGTTAGACATCGACACTCAAGGGGATTTGCGTGTGAATGAAAGCGGTTCTAATCTTAATAAGAGTGTTTAAGAACTGATTAACAAATTTGTTGAGTGCATTTAATGATGCAAACAGGTAGAAATCTAAATTTTCTACCTGTTATTTTTTATTCGCAGACAAATAAGCCAAATGTATACCAGTCTTAATCAAAGACAATATAACCGACTTTTTAAATAAGTCGGAGATATGAAGCTAGATATAATTAGACATCTCCCAAAATTAATTATAGCGTTTCCTAGTCTGCTGAAGTACAAATTTATCTGCGTCCATTTTTTGCTTATCTGTCTTCCGAAGCGGTTAATTCAATATTCTGTACCTCATGAATGTGGGAATCGCTATATGCATTGCCGAAAACTTTTGTATAGACCTAACAATACTACTTTTATGGAGATGTCTATGAGAGAAATTTAGGTGTTGCTGAATTCAGGGGATGAAAATTATTTTGCGTAATTTAAAGATATTTTTAGAGAGGTTGCACATGCTTCGTATTTACACAAAATTCATACATGAAGCAACACCTAACATTAAATATCTACCATTAGAATACAGAGATAACTAATTAAATTCAGTCGTTAGAAAGAGGAAGATAAACAGATAAAACATTACCATATAAATGTCGGATAAATAAAGTTGGAGTAAAAATAATATGCCTCTTCACAAACTAGAAGATTTTGACTCAGAATATCGTAACGCTTTTGATGATGATGACATCAAAGGTAAGAGCGTATATACAGAAGGAAGCGACGAAAAAGTTGGTACGATCAGCGATGTTTTAGTGGATGAAGATGGACGCTTCCGTTATTTTGTTGTTGACTTAGGCTTTTGGATTTTTGGTAAAAAAGTATTGTTACCAGTTGGTCGTACTCGCGTCGATCATGGCGCCGATCGCGTATATGCTTTAGGAATGACTAGACAACAAGCCGAAGATTTACCTGAGTTTAGCGATCGCCTTGCAGTTGATTACGACTACGAAGAAAAAGTACGTGGGGTATATCGTCCATCTGCTGGAATTACAGCTGAACGATCCTTAGATGCACCTGCACCATTAGATACAACAACAGGTTTGGGTGTTGGAATTCCCTTAGGTGTTGGAACAGCTTTGGATGCAGCTGCCTATCAGCCAACAACTCCAGTAGATACAATTGTAGATCGTCCTACTTACAACCGCGACACCTACGATTACAAACAAGATTCTTCTTTGTACGACATGAACGAGCAGGATCATCAAACCCTGCGATTGTACGAAGAACGCTTGGTTGCTAACAAACAACGTCGTAAGACCGGTGAAGTAGCGATCGGCAAGCGGATTGAAACCGACACAGCACGGGTTTCGGTTTCAGTAGAAAAAGAACGGGTAATAGTCGAACGAGTAACACCTGCTGATGCTGGTAGAACCGTTTCTCCTGATGCAACTGCTTTCAAGGAAGGTGAAGTAGCACGCATGGAAATCTACGAAGAAACTGCTGACATCAACAAAGAAGCATTTGTCCGTGAAGAAGTCAGAGTCACGAAAGTTGTAGACCACGACACAGTAGAAGCGAAAGAAACTATCCGTCGTGAAGAATTGGATGTAAGCGCTCCTAATCTTCCCATCGAAGAACGCTAATATAGCACATTGCATACTTCCAACATCAACCCAGTCCGTCATCGGGGTGATGTAACCAATTAGACATCCCCAGAAAACAATGTAGAGACGTAGCACTGCTACGTCTCTTGGGGTTGTGGACAACGCATATTTAATTTTCACGTCTAGGTCTATTAAATACAGTATAGGTGAAGATTTTTAATGAGCTTTGCCTGTACTTATCATCAATTTTAAACATAATTTAGAAGTTAGAATCAATAACTTGATTCTGGTTATTGAATGTTAATTTAAATTTAAATTAACAAAAATCACAATTTTTTACATATGAATAGTCAAACTGTGGTGCAAGACGTAGAAAATACTGACAACGCAACTCGTATTATGTCCTTGTTAGAAACCTTACGGCAAAAAGTACAAAACTTCGCTGTCCTAGATATCCAAGGTCAGCGAGTAGGTGAGGTCAATAATCTAGTTTTAGATGCCAATCGTCAGCTAAACTTAGTTATATCAGAAGATCCTAATGCGCTTAACAATAATCGCTTTTTCTTACTCCCAAGTAAGCTGATAAAAAAAATTGATACATCGAAAAGGTCACTATATATGGAAATTGATAAATTAGCAATATCTCATCAGGAATATTTAGGAAAAGAAGTACCCGAAAACGAAAACATATTAGAAAATTCCAATCCCGTGACAGAAGTAAATAGTACAGCAGTACCAAAATATAATTTAGAAAATGTGGTAGGAGAAGATATTATTCGTTTGCTAGGTGAAAGATTAATTGTTGACAGCACCAAGCGAAAAATAGGTGAAGTTATTGTTCGCAAAGAAATTGAAACCAGGATGGTACAAGTACCAGTCAGGAGAGAGAAACTTATTGTTGAACAAATCAGCCCAGAACACAAACAACTTGCAGAAATTGATTTAGGGTTGACAGAAATCTCTGGTATTGATTTCGCTGAAAACCAAAGACCTGAATTTGCTAGTCTTAAGGGTAGTTTAACTGTCAGTGGGGATTTTAGTTCACCAAAAATAGCTAGTTTACTTTTAAATGCGATCGCTCTTGAGCGCAATCATAAATGTAAGCAGGTGCGAGTGACAATCGTTGTTGAAGATGAGTCAACTCAAAAGAAATATCAAGAATGGTTCGATCGCTGTTCTCAAGGTCAAGAACCAAAGGCAGAAAAATAGTATACATCGTAGAGACGTTCGGTGCGGAACGTCTTTACTTATTTGTGGGAAAAGCGCTAATTAAAATTCACAAACCGAGTCTCGTTCAATAGAACAGGTATTTTTAGCAAAATCGTTTCTTTCAAAGAATGAATATCTGCATATTCTTCAGAGGTTCTAGGTATTTGAGGTTATCTGGGAGAATAGACATCTCCAGAAAACAATTATTGTGACGCGAAATTTCGCGTCTCTACAAGGATTCTGGTTAACGCATAATTAATTTCCAACAGATGTCTAATGAACGGTTCCTGATTGGGTTGAAGCATTTCTGCCAGTGCGATCGCAGAACAAGTCATATTCGCAAAGCTTGCTACACCCATCGCTTTAAACCAAAACTCAGATTTTTTTAAACTTGATTGCATAAATCGTCTATAATGTTAAAAACTTATAGCCGATTTTATACTTTAAATATCAAAAATATATTGTGAAAAATACGTATATTAAAATCTAGATGTTCCCGTCGGTGCGGATAATATAAAATCCCAAAAAATGCAGTTGTCACGGTGTCAGCGATAAAATTAGCACTCTCCTGTTCCGATTACAGTAATAATTGGTAAAGGCTTGCGTCCAAACAGTTTTTTTGGCTACAAAAAAATGAAATTTAGACCGCAGAAACCCTTAAGGGATCAACGGCAGCGTCGGCTTCCACGAGTTAATATTAAGATCCGGGATGGAAAGTTCCAGATTATGGGGATGAATACCTGGTATTCATACTGGCGTGACCCGTATCATCTACTACTAACACTTCCTTGGTCTGGCTTTTTGGTGTTGATTGCTGCCATCTATTTGGCAACTAATGCTATATTTGCACTTTTGTACTTAGCAGGAGGAGATTGCGTCGAAAAAGCCCGACCGGGTTCTTTTTTGGATATGTTTTTCTTCAGTGTTCAAACTTTAGCATCTATCGGCTACGGTGCGATGTATCCGAAAACGACTTACTGCAATATTATTGTCACAATTGAAGCAATGGCAGGTCTGGTGGCAATTGCAGTGATGACGGGATTAGCCTTTGCTCGTTTTTCTCGACCGACTGCCCGTGTGATGTTTAGTCGTGTCGCTATAATTACACCTCATGAGGGAATGCCAACCTTAATATTTCGGACGGCAAACCAGCGCGGCAACCAGATTTTAGAAGCGCAGATGCAAGCATACTTAATCCGTGACGAAGTTACCAAAGAACAAGAATTTATCCGTAGAATCTACGATTTGCATCTGATTAGGAATAACTCTCCGAGCTTTACTTTAACTTGGCTGGGAATGCACGCGATCGATGAATCGAGTCCACTTTATGGGATATCAGCCGAGTCTTTAATTGAGACAAATACCATGATTACAGTCTTATTAACTGGCATTGATGAAACCATTGCCCAGTCAGTCCATGCCCGTCATGATTATACTGCACGGGAAATTCTCTGGAATTATCGATTTGTAGATGTTATTTACCGCACAGCCGAAGGGCATCGTTACATCGATTACAACTTCTTCCACGATGTATCACCTTTAGATTAAGTCGCTTGAATGCCTTCAGTTTGCTCCTTAATCGGTGGTTGTAATGGTTTGACAACAACCCGACCATTTTCAACCACAGTACAGTTTTTCGGCTTTTGGCATTGGTTGTCTGCGACACCTGGGCACTCTTTTTGATGTTGGATATTTTGCTCTTGTTGCTGCTTAAGGACAACGACACAAGGAGCGCATGAGGCAGATGACATATGAGGTATTTTGAGCTTCTATATTAATTATCTCTCTGCTGGGATCATTTTTCCGAAAAATTTGCTTAATGTTTAAGTAACTTAAACTTTTAAATTACTCTAGGGCACACCTTATGAAAAAATTTATCAGATACCTGAGTTTCGCTTTTATATCCACAGTTTTAACTGCAACTCCTTCAATTGCAGCTGACCAAATCGCTTTTTATTATCCTCCCTTTGGCGAATTTACTTTATCCACCCAATCTCTAGAAACTTTTGCTAAAGAAGGCAAAATTACTAAAGACTTTGCCTTTTATGCTGGACGCGCTACTCCTCAACAACTTGCTCAACTGCGGGAATTACTCCAGCAAAAGTTTAAAGTTACTCCTACTTTAGTTTCTCAGTTTAGCTACTCACCTTTAGGGGAAAAGGTAGTGCAACGTTTAGGAGAATTAATTCAAACTGATAAGCGAAAAAACGGCTTTTATGCAATACGCGGTGCTTTAATTTTAGCAGCTGCTGACCCCCAAGGCTTAACTGTTGTGAATGTGCTGCGACGATTTCCCAGCAATAGCGTGCGGATAAACTTCACAGAAGGGTTGCAGGTAGTTTCAAACTTGACAGACTTGCTGAAAAGAAAAGATGCGATCGTTGCTTTTATTCAAAAAGAAGCAAACGCAGAAGCTGCAAACGTTGACTTTTCCAAACAGCCAGACTTGCGATCGCGTGGAAATTTTCGTTTTTCAAAAATAACTCTGGAATTGAAAGACCAAACACGCGATCGGCGTTTACCCGTCGATTTATATTTACCACAAGG
>NZ_JAOWRF010000115.1 GCF_025753815.1 Plectonema radiosum NIES-515
TTTCCTAGCATTTGTAAGTGGTGCAAAGTAGCGTAAAGTCCTTGCTGTTGCAGCAATTCTTCATGGCTTCCCTGTTCTATTAATTCTCCTCGCTTCAAGACAAAAATTCGATCTACATTGCGAATTGTAGACAGACGGTGAGCAATAATTATCGCAGTCCGTTCAACTAAAAGCTGATTTAATGCTTGTTGAATTAAAGCTTCTGTGCCTACATCTAAACTAGCGGTTGCTTCATCTAGGATCAAAATTTGCGGATTGCGAATTGCAGCTCGTGCAAAGGCTAAAAGTTGCTTTTGTCCGCTGGAAAGATTTGTACCTCTCTCTCTAAGTTGGGTATCGTAACCTAGAGGGAGATTTTGTATAAATTCGTCAATGTTTGTTTTTTGTGCTGCTTGTTGAATTTGCTCAAAGGTGTAGCTGTCTCCTAAAGTGATATTGCTTTTAACATCACCTGCAAACAAAAAGCCTTCTTGCAAAATTACTGCCATGTACCGTCGCAGTTCTGCTTGGGTTACTTCCCGAATATCTACACCATCTATTAAAATGCGTCCTTTACTAGGTTCGTAGAGACGACATAAAAGACGAATAATCGAACTTTTACCTGCACCAGTGGGACCAACTAATGCGATTTTTTCACCTGGATGAATGGTAAAGTCTAAGTCTTTAATGACATAATCATCGTCTTTATAGGCAAACCAAACATGTTCAAAACGAATTTCTCCTTTTGCAGACTTACCATTTGCTGTCTGAGGATTTAAGTTCTCTACGATATCGTCGATATAACCAAATTCTGAATCTAAAAAAGTGTATCGAGGATTGGTGCGATCGCGTATTTCTATTGGTTCATCTAAAATATCGCTAACCCGCTCAATCGCTGTAAAACCAGCTTGAATTATCGTGAATTTTTCCGCAAATTGCCGCAAAGGATCGAACAATCGCTGGGCATACAAAATAAACGCAGATAACGTGCCAAATGTCAATTGTTTATTTAATAATAACAAGCCACCGACACATAAAACACTGGCGATCGCCACTAAAGCAATCCATTCCAATGTAGCGGAAACTGCCGAATCAAAAAAGATGGTTTGATCGACTTCCCTGACGTAATCTTGGTTTGTATTACGAAACAATTGGGCATTAAATTTTTCTCGCCGGAACAACTGTACAATATTAATGCCGGTAATATTTTCTTGCAGTTGGGAATTAAGAACAGAAAGTTCTTCCCGCACTTTGTAATTAGCTTTGCGAAACTGTTGCTGAAATAAAATAATTAACCAGGTGATTGGTATCAGCATCAACAGCAATAACAAAGCCAGTTCCCACTGAATAGAAAACATAAAGCCGAGAATCACCAGCATCGAAAACAAATCCGAGACAATGCCGATCGCTCCAGTGGAAAAAACATCACCCAACACTTCCACATCGCTGGTGAGTCTGGTAATTAATTTACCAACAGGTGTCCGATCAAAAAAACGTACCGCCAAAGATGTAACATGATTAAATAAATCCCCGCGAATTTCGGTGGTGATTTCTTGTCCTAGCTTCTGTACAACATAACCCTGTAAACCTGTAAGTATCAGGTTGACGCTCACCGTCAAGAGCAACAATGCTTCAACGATATTTAGCCCTTCCATTAAAGGACGATTTCTGAGAAACTCGTTTAGGCTTGGTTCCGAGCGAATTAGGGATATGGCTTGTCCAATTAGAAAAGGTTGCATCGCACCAGCAACAGCGATGGGCACGAGTAACAACATCGAAAGCGCTAGCAGTCGTCCACGTTTTCGTGCGTAGGGTACTAAACGCAAAAATAACCGCCAGTCATTTTCACGATGACGGTTCCCTGTATATAATTTTCTTAGAGGTTTGGTAGTGCTCATAGTAAGAGCATTATATAAATTTTTACAATGAGAAAAGCAACCTTTCCTAATCTAACGTTAATATTCATACTCCCACATCATGCCAGAGATTGAAACTGCCCGGTTGCGGCTTCGGCAATTTACGTTAGCAGATTTTGATGATTTGTTTCGCATTTACAGCGATTCCCAAGTCATGCAGTACTTGTCGTCAAGAACCAAAGAACAAATTCAGGCAAGCTTATGTAAACATATCCAACACTGGCAAGAATATAACTTCGGAATGTATGCCGTAATTCATCGAGAAAGTGGTAAAGTGATTGGTCGTTGTGGATTGGGTTTTTTGGATAACACACCAGAAGTTGAACTTGGTTATGTGTTCGATAAATCTTACTGGAATATGGGATTGGCTACAGAAGCATCAAAAGCGACTTTGAAATATGGCTTTGAGGAAGTAAAGTTAGATCGGATAGTGGCGATCGCCAAACCAGAAAATATCGCTTCAGTGCGTGTAATTCAAAAAATCGGTATGCAGTATGAGAAAGATGCTAACTTCTACAATGTTGATGTAGTTTACTATGCTGTCTCTCGTGAGGAATGGCAATCAGATTATTGAGTAATATTATGTTCGTTTAATTGACATTAATAAAAAAATCCCAAATCCTTGATTAGACGTAGCAATGCTACGTCTCTACATCTAGATTACAGATAGAATTTGCGATCGCATATCCTCAACTAAGTTGTGCAAATTACCTGTATTCAGACGATAACTTAGGGGATGGGCAACCAACCGTGCCGTGCTTTCATACAATGTCGCAATCTCAATTAAACCATTTTCGCGCAACGTCCGCCCAGAAGAAACCAAGTCAACGATCGCCTCTGACATCCCCGTAATCGGTCCTAATTCTACTGAACCATATAACGGCACAATTTCCACAGGTAAATCTAAACCTTGGAAATATTCACGAGCGCAATTGACATACTTTGATGCCACTCTACCATCAGCAGGTAATTCCAACGCCGAACGGTAAGAACTCGATGCTTTCACTGCCACAGACATGCGACAATAGCCAAACTGCAAATCAACCAAGTGAGCAACTTGGGGTTTTTTCTCCCGCAGCACATCGTAACCGACAATACCCAGTTGCGCTTGACCATATTCTACATAAACAGGCACATCTTGCGCCCTTACCAGCAGAGCTTTTGCTTTGCCGGTAGTGTCAGGAATTTGAAGTTGGCGAGTTCCTGAATCCAAAAAAGCGCTAAAATCTAATCCCACAGATTGTAACAAATGGATGCTATTTTTAAGTAGTTCCCCTTTTGGCAGTGCAACAGTAAGCATAAGTAGGTTTTGAGTTTTAAATGTAAATAGCTTACTCTTAATTCCTGTAGAGACGTTAAATTTAACGTCTCTACATCTCATAACTTTTAACATGCGGATTCTTTTAGTTGACGATGAAGTTGAACTAACTAACCCCTTAAGTCGTGTGTTAACTCGCGAGGGTTACACTGTGGATGCGGCTTATAATGGGACAAATGGTAGCCAACTGGCTTTATCTGGCAATTATGACTTACTGATTTTAGATTGGATGCTGCCGGGAAAAACCGGGTTAGAAATTTGTCAGCAATTGCGACTTACTGGTAAAGTCACACCCGTGCTGTTTCTCACCGCCAAAGATACTTTAGATGATAGAGTAGAAGGCTTAGATGCTGGTGCGGATGATTATTTAGTTAAACCGTTTGAATTGCGGGAGTTATTAGCACGAGTGCGGGCTTTATTGCGTCGTTCTGGTACGGAAGCGCAAACTATCACAGCCAAGCTGACTGTAGCTGATTTAGAACTTGATAGCGAAAATCAAGTAGCCTTTCGTCCAGGACGAATCATAGAGCTATCAGAAAAAGAAAGTCAACTGTTACAATACTTCATGGAAAATAGCGGACAGTTGCTGACTCACGCTCAAATTATGCAGCAATTGTGGTCATGTGACGAACAACCCAGCAGCAATGTCATAGCGGCATTAATTCGCTTGCTGCGTCGTAAGATTGAAGTTGGTAGTGAAGCGCAATTAATTCACACCGTTTACGGTAAAGGTTATCGTTTTGGAATTGGTAATAGTTAGGGGTTATATCATGACAGGTTTATTACATATCATGTAGAGACGTAGCACAGAATCGTCTCTACAATGAACTATGCGTTGCCCAAAACCCTTGATTAGACGTTAAATTTAACGTCTCTACATTCTTTTTCAAATAGGTTGTCTACTGAATAAAACTCAAATCAAAATGAGTTGCAACTCATAGCGCTTTCCCCAACCTTTAAGCGATCCGCGCAAACCTTCTGGTGCATAGAAAATAATTTTACGCTCTTTTCCCGCCGCTTCAAAGTCATCTTTTTCGGCTTTCACACCACCAAAACTTTAGACCATCCAGGGGGCAACCACCAGTACAACAATATAGTGCCAACTTCTATGCGGTTCCCCAATAGACATCTGTTGGAAAACAATGTAGAGACGCGAAATTTCGCGTCTCTTGGGGTTTGGATAACGCATATTTAATTTTCGGAGATGTCTAATAGTTAGATTTCGCAACAACTTTCCATTTCTATCTCAGGCACTGCATAAGTTTATTTTGCTTGCATTTAATTAAAGAAAGAAAGAAAGAAAGCAGATAAATCTGACTCACATAATCAGATTTATTGTGAATATTTCTGACTTACCTCAACATGCAAATCTGATCAACAAGAAAAGGATAAATAACTATGTCAACGTTAAATCGTTTGCCTCAAAACACTCAAGTTATTTTAACAGAGATGAAGTCAGCAGATCCGAAAGATCCAACCTCACAGTCTAGGCTTTCTAAATCTGGAAAAATTCCCCCTGCGGAAGTTGATGCAGCATTCGATAAGCTGAATGATGCATTCTCATTTAACCCATCTACTGGACAGTTAGCTAGAAATTCTGCGGTTGATTTGAGTTCCGATGAAGAACAGGTTGTACGGCAACTGCTTGCTGGATATCAAACCCAATTGCAGGCAGGGGAAATCAAATTGCGACGGGGAACCAACCAACAATTTGTTCCACTCACCGCAGAGCCAGAAGAAGATCATCAAGGGGTTTTGACGCGAACTCCTGTTGAGCAGTTCACCGCTCAAAACCCTTCAGATCCTTCTGTGACTGATTCTAATTTAGGTAGCATTGACAGCGATTTCAACACGCTCTTAGCCCAGGGATGTGGTTGGCAATGGTGGCGGAAAAAACACTGGTGGGGAGTCCGCATCAGTTTCAATAGAACTGCGGTCAATTGGCTTGCTAGCGGTGGTGCAGCGGCTTCAGGCATATTAGCCGCAATGGGAATTGGTGGAATAGCCGCAGTCGTGATTGCAGCAATAGTTGCCCTTTTGAAAGCAATTGCCAATGAGAATGGAATCCGAATTTACATCACTTGGGCAGGAGTTTGGTGGGCAACTCCAAAACCAACACCTTCGGGTGGCTGCTAGGTGAGTAGCAGGCTAACAATTATCCCTGTCAAGGTGTTATTTAATATCTGCAAAATAGGGTTTAGCCTCAATCAGAAGGTGGGCAAGTGCCCACTTTCAATCAATCAATTCAGAACCTCATCAAGGGTTTCTGGATCAGTAGACATAGAAAGTGAAAAAAAATGTAGAGACGATTCTGTGCTACGTCTCTACATTCATTTTCAGATAACGCATCATTAATTTCTGGAGATATCTATAGCAATCCGATCAGGAGAGCGTGAAAACCCCTTTCCTTGTAGAGACGTAGCATTGCTACGTCTTGGAGCGGGTTTTTATTTTTTATGAATCATCTAGGATTGCTAAAGTTAGGATTAGTTGTTTTAGTGGAGTCAATGAAGGAGAGTATTTTACGTTTAATTTCACCCACTTATTTAACTTAGTGATTCTATCAACTTTACTACTCGTTCCTTCACTTCATCACGAACGCGTCGAAAAGTTTCAATTGGTTGTCCTTCTGGATCGTCTAATTGCCAATCTTGAAAAACTTCTCTTAATACCCACGCTTCGGGTAAATTCACACCACAACCACACAAAGAAATCACCGCATGGAAATCTTCAGCTAGAAAATCGCTTAAAGGCTTAGAAGTTTGATTGCTAATATCAATACCAATTTCTGACATAATATCAACAGTTTTCGGGTCTACATGACTCGCTTCCAAACCTGAACTATTAAGAGAAATCTTGCCTTCTCCTAATGTGCGTGCAAATCCTTCAGCCATTTGAGAACGCCGAGAATTTTTCTTACAAACAAACATGACTCGTTTCATGATATTGTTACTTATTGGTAGATTGACTGGTTAAACTTTTATCAGCTTCGATTTGAATTAACTTGTAGCGTTGCTTTTTCCTTACGTTCGCTGTAGCGGTCTGTGAGATAATCAACTTGGTGGCGTAAAAGCAAGGTGAATTTATAAAGTTCTTCCATCACATCAACCACGCGATCGCGATACGCTGAATCTTTCATCGTGCCATCTTCGTTAAACTCTTGGTAAGCTTTCGCAACCGAAGATTGATTGGGAATCGTAAACATCCGCATCCAACGTCCCAAAATCCGCATCGTATTCACCGCATTGAAAGACTGAGAACCACCGCTTACTTGCATTACTGCCAAAGTTCTGCCTTGAGTCGGTCTAACTGCACCTATACTTAAAGGAATCCAGTCAATTTGATTTTTCAAAATCCCAGTAATATTACCGTGCATCTCCGGTGAAGACCAAACTTGACCCTCAGACCATAAACTCAACTCCCGTAACTCCTGTACCTTCTCATGAGTTTCTGGCACACTGTTATGAATCGGTAACTCACGGGGGTCAAAAAATCTCACCTCCGCACCAAACCCCTCAATAATTCTCCCCGCTTCTTCTGCTAACAAATGGCTATAAGAACGCTCTCGTAAAGAACCATATAAAAACAATATTCTGGGCTTATGATTAAACGTTGTCATTGGCGATAAAAATTATTTAACTACAAGGCTGGTGATGAGGATGCTTGGAAAAAACGCTTTTTAATCCAGAAAGCTGCACTAACCAAACCAATTAATACTGGAACCTCTACTAATGGTCCAATTACCGCAGCAAAGGCAGCACCAGAGTTAATACCAAATACGGCAATTGCGACAGCGATCGCTAACTCAAAATTATTGCCAGCTGCCGTAAATGCCAAACTCGCAGCTTTTGCATAGTCAGCTTTGATTCTCCATGCCATGTAAAAACTACTCAAGAACATTAGCACGAAGTAAACTATTAAGGGAATCGCAATTCGCACAACATCCAGAGGTATTTGAACAATTAAATTGCCCTTTAAACTAAACATCATCACGATGGTAAATAACAAGGCAATCAATGTAATTGGACTAATTTTCGGAATAAATTCATTGTGATACCACGGTTTACCTTTAGCTCTAACCAAAAGAACACGAGTGATAAAACCAGCAAGGAAGGGAATACCTAAATATATAAAAACACTTGTAGCAATTTCTCCAATGCTCACATTAACAGCACTTCCTTTTAAGCCAAATAAAGGTGGCAAAACAGAAAGAAAGAACCAAGCATAAACACTGTAAAAGAGAACTTGAAAAATACTATTAAAGGCAACCAATCCGGCTGTATATTCAGTGTCTCCCCTAGCTAAATCACTCCATACAATCACCATCGCAATACAACGGGCTAATCCAATCATGATTAAGCCAGCCATATATTCGGGTTTGTCGCGGAGAAAAAAGATGGCAAGTATAAACATGAGAACCGGACCAATCACCCAATTCTGTAATAACGACAAACCGAGAATTTTGCCGTTACGAAATACATCCCCTAATTCTTCATATCGCACTTTTGCTAAAGGCGGATACATCATCAAAATTAAGCCAATAGCAATTGGTATATTGGTCGTACCCACTTGAAAATGATTGATAAATGCTTCTATTCCAGGGAATAAATATCCTAAACCCACTCCAATAGCCATTGCCAGAAATATCCACAATGTCAGGAAGCGGTCAAGAAAAGAAAGGCGTTTTTTAGTAGTTTTCTTGGCAACATATTCCACACAAATCACCTCAATAAATTTATTGCCATAAATCGTAACTTGGAAAAATCAAGCTTCTGATGCAAACGAATTAATTATCTAACTGCTGTCACCTGAGAAGCTTGCTTTTGCGTGGGTGAACTAGTTGCAAAAGCAAGCATCCCAAAAGCGATCGCCAATTTCTTTGCGTTCATTGACCTGATAAATGTGAGTTATATCAAAAGTATATACCCTTCATATCAAAAAAAATTGATATGTTTAATAGAAAAAATCTGTAATCGAATAAATATGCATTAAAAAAACTTGATAGATTATGGAGTGTCTTGACAGCAACGAGTAGGTAACAACTGGCTAAAACGGCGGTAATTAGCTAAATATTGCTCTAGAACCAGAAATTGAGACAAGTTGAGACTGTAATAAATCCAGCGTCCTTCTTGACGGGAGTTTACTAAACCCGCTTCTTTGAGAGTTTTGAGGTGAAAAGACAGTTTCGACTGGTTTACCTCTAAAGCATCGCACAAGTCACACACACACAGTTCTTGCTCTCGCAGCAGTTCCAGCACACTAATCCTCAGTGGTTCGGAAAGCGCATGAAAGCCAGAAACTATATTTGTCGGAACAGTTGCTTTAGAGGTTTGCATTAAATTGAGTTTTGGTAAATCTATTGTGAATCCCCAGTAGAGCAATGAAAACTGTTCTTCCAGATACTGTGAATTATCCTGTTGTCAAATCACCCAAGGAGGATTAATTGCTTTCTTGCTGTTATGGTTTGCCGTTTGTAGTGCTAAACAACAGTATAGCTGGGATTACCAAGGTAAAAGTAAGAGGCAATTTTTATCGAGGTAAAAGGTAAAAGTAAAAAGGTAAAAGTAAGAGGCAATTTTTACCTTTTGTTATTTATCTTTTACAAAAGACCTAACATATGCAGCAGACCGTGACCAGTAATTAGCTCGAAAACTAAGGCAATAAAGCCAAGCATGGCAATACGACCATTCCAAACTTCGGCACTAGTAGTCATACCCCATTCCCAACGCTCTGGTGGATAAATTCTCACCTTTTTCTTCATCTGATAGACTTGTGAAAGCTTCAGACTGGGAGATTCGAGTGCATCTAGAACTAAATCTGCCAAAGCTCTAATGAACAGTGGATGAGTATTGGGAGCTGGTACCCGACGGAAGTTTTCAATTCCCGATTCCTCTGCGAGTTCCCGATACTCAATATCAATTTCTTGTAATGTCTCGATGTGTTCTGAGACAAAACTGATAGGTACAACGACCAAATCTTTCACGCCTTTTGCCCCTAGTTCTGCAAGGGCATCATCAGTGTAAGGTTGCAACCATTCTACCGGACCGACGCGACTTTGGTAAGCTAAAGTGTGTTCATTTGGTCGATTGAGGGTCTGCATGATTAAAGCAGTACATTCCTCAATTTCTTGCTGGTAGGGGTCTCCTGCTTCTTCAACGTAGTTTTTCGGAACACCATGAGCGCTGAAGAAGATATGAACAGAGTCGGGATTGGGAAATTGCTCGAGTTCCTGAGTTATCAGTTCTGCCATTGCTTGCAGGTAGCTTGGTTGTTTGTGCCAAGAGGGAATGACCTTGTATGAAATCCGCTGAAGTTTTGGGTCTTGTTCCCAGAGTTTATCTAACAGCCGAAAGCTGGAACCACTGGTACTGATGGAAAATTGGGGGTAAAGAGGTAGAATTACTACATGTTCAATGTTGTCTTGAGTAAGTTGGGCGATCGCTTCTTCGGTGTAAGGATGCCAGTAACGCATTCCGACATATATGTTCGCTTCTTGTCCCAAGGCTTGCAGTTGTTCTTTTAAAGCTTCTCCTTGCGCTTCGGTAATCCGTCGCAACGGAGAACCACCACCAATTTGCTTGTAGTTTTCTTGAGATTTTTGAGTTCGTCTTGACGCAATCAACCATGCCAGGGGTTTTTGCAACCAACTAAAGGGTAGACGAATAATTTCTGGATCGGAAAACAGATTATACAGAAATGGTCCAACATCTTCCAATTTATCTGGACCACCCAGATTGAGTAATAATACGCCTACACGATCCATAGCAATTACATTCCCCCAATCTTTTCAGATTTTTTACTAATGTTAACAATATATCTTTATTAAATATAAAGGCTAACGGGGAGCGTGGAAACAATGGCAACAATTTTCAGGGATTGGAGTTACCGCTATCAATGGTTATATGATGCTATATCGGGCTTGGCAGCTTTAAGCGTCGGTGGTGAAGCGCGTTTCCGACAGCTTGCAATGCAAGGCTTAACGATTGAATCAGATACTAAAGTTTTAGATTTGTGTTGCGGTAGCGGTCAAGCGACACAAATCTTAGTCAAATATTCACAAAATGTAACAGGACTCGATGCTTCACCGCGATCTTTAAAACGGGCAAGACAGAATGTGCCGCAAGCGGAGTATGTGGAAGCTTTTGCCGAGAAAATGCCGTTTGCAGATAATCAGTTTGATGTTGTACATACTAGCGTCGCCCTACACGAAATGCAGTCTGGGCAATTGCGACAAATAATTAAAGAAGTTTATCGAGTGCTAAAACCAGGTGGGATATTTACATTAGTAGATTTTCATAATCCCACCAACCCTCTATTTGTGCCTGGTTTGTCGCTGTTTTTGCTATTGTTTGAGACAGAGACGGCTTGGCAGTTGTTGAAAACGGATTTGACTGCATTGTTGACAGAGACAGGATTTCGAGAATGCGATCGCACTTTGACTGCGGGTGGAAGTTTACAATTAATCAAAGCGAGAAAATAGCTCCTATAGGACGGGAGCGCAAGTCTCATATTTTTTATGGTTTTTCTTAATACCTAAAACGTCCTATTCAGATTTTATTTTCTTATCAATCGATAGGTGAAGCTATTGACACTCCCCGCGATAAATCGACGGGGATTCTTGTTTCACGGGGAGTCCAGTGACTTTACCCTCCACAAGCTTACACTGAGTATCCCGCAGCGTTTAATACTGAATAAAAATAATAACTACCTCCATTAACAGATATTCTATTTACGTAAGGTTGAATTGTTCATGGTAGATGTTTATTTTGGTTAAAGTCGCCGGCATTAGGCGACTTTTTGTTACTGATGTGAATGCATCTGCTGGATGTTAAGCGATCGCACAATTTAAAAAGTCATTGACTATGCCTCCAAACGCTTGAGTGGGTTGGGTGGTCCAAAGTCATCTGGGAGTTCATCAGCTGTTATTTGTAATACTTTCAACAATGTTTTAAATTGGCTAGGGGTCAATTTTGGGACAGCCCTTCCTCTTTCCCAATTTCCAACAGTATTTTCAGTTACACCTAACGCATCAGCTAACTCTTTCTGAGTAACAAATCTTAAAGTTCTTAATCTCATAAGAGGTGACACCGATTTTTCTACCATTTTACCCTAAATTAATTTAGCCTAAACAGGTTGACTATTTGCCCAAATTCATTTAGGCTTGTAAATGTACTCCCCTAAACCAATTTGGGGTTAAAAGCGAATAAAAAGCCGACACAACTTAGAGGGTAGTGTCTGCAATATTTTTTTCGCTTTCCTAAAGTGTCTCATCCGTTGTCAAACACCAAAACCGAGGGGAGATAGCAGCCCCCTTATCCCAAAGACCTGCTGTGGTGTGAGACGACGAAACCAAGTCGCGAAACGTATTCAAACTTTCGTAGTGTCAACCGTGCTGTAGCTACAGTCTCTAAAAAACCTTAGTAGGGCATTCTGCCCGATAGCCAAAGCTCATAAGTGGCGGGTGTAAGTGCGAGCGCATCGTAGACTGCACGGGCAAGGCGGGAATAAGACCTGGGTGAAAATCCCTTTGAGGTAGTCGTTGGGGTAGTGTCTCGACGGACAGTTGACGCACGCAATTGTGTAGAGTTTTACACATGGCAAAGAAGTATTGAGAAGCGATCGCGCAACGCATTGCAGCCGGCTGCACCTTCTTTAAACTTTATGGAATTGCTGAAATACACCACCAAAAATAAACGCATACGCCAACTTGAAAAACAGGTCTTAGAACTCCAAAAACACATCGAGGCTTTAACCATTTATCTGGATCAAAGTCACGAAATGCTGTTGCGTTGTAGTCCACGTTTAGCGAGGTCTTTAGAGCGCGATTGGCGAGAATTTAGAGTGCAACGAGGGTTAGATATGAGTGAAGAAATCAACCCGCCGCCAAAATCAAAGCAACCAAAACCTATGTATAAAAGTTTGCCTTTATTACCCCGTCCTGACGCCCTTTTAACACGAGATGCAAACGGGCGTGTCGTCGCGTTGCGCGATCGCCCAAACAAAGCTTAGTAGTGAGTTGAGGATTTGCCTATGAATTAAGGTTCGCTCTTCTTTTTCTGAATGCATACACCATTTTTGCCTGGGGGGTTAAAACTAATCCCCCTTATTTAGGGAACTGCCAATTATGGACGAAACAACCACAAAAAAACCCAAAACGTCAACGCCTTGGGCTGTCCTTGATTTGAAAGACGAGGAAATTAGGATCGTAAGTCGGTTTAAGACTATGTACGATGCTACTTGTTACGCAAGTATACTGCGACAAAACAACCCCGTCGGAAGATTTGAAGTGAGATTTTTATCTACCGAGACTTTTTATGCCGATTAAAACCATTTTGGAGAATTTCCTTGGAGCCGATGGAAAGCCTGTAATTGAAACGGTTATAACCGATAAAAATAGGGTTCATAAGCGCGATCGCTCACTTCGAGCCTTTAAGTTGAAATTGGGAATGGGTTTGATTGAGGATGCCAGCGGGAAACAAGAGCGTTGGGTTCCTGGAGGTTCCGGACATTGTCGTCAAGCCCTGTGGCAATGGTGTGTAACCCGAATTGAACCAAAAGGCAATGGTCGGTTACAAACTGAAATAGGTCAGAGGGCGATTACATTAGACATCTCCGAAAAAGAATGTAGAGACGCGAAATACGAAGTCTCTACAAGGGTTTTGGTTAACGCATAATTAATTTATGGAGATGTCTATTGATAAATTGAAAATTGGCGGCACACCAGCATTCACTAGCTCAATCACGGTGTTGTGCTTTGGCTGCACGCCTTTTATTTCAAAAATTGGCTCGACAAATAACTTAACAATCAATAATCGTGTAACGGCTAAGTCTTATAGTGAAATCAATTAGCCGTATAAAGCACGGCGATTGACTACTAAGAGGGAAAAACTCATGGTTCAACGTGGTTCTAAAGTACGTGTCCTCCGTAAAGAATCTTACTGGTTTCAAGATGAAGGAACGGTAGCATCTATTGACCCAAGCGGCATCAAATACTCAGTAATTGTCCGCTTTAGCAAGGTAAATTACTCAGGCATCAACACCAATAACTTTGCTGAAGATGAATTACTAGAAATTGGAGCACCCAAGGCAAAAGCGAAAAAGTAAATAGGGCATGGGGAATGGAGAATGCATAATTTCTCTTGATCTGGCTAGTCCCCACTCCCCTACCTCACAGAAAATAGTGAATCGTGTGGAAGCCACTTGACGATACCGCAGTGGAGGAAACACGCCACGGGTGGTTTTAACCACCGTCAAAAATGATAAAATTAGCGATATTGAGACTCTGCGGTCTGAAGACACGTAGAGTCTCAATATCGCCATAAACTTGAAAGTGCTTTAATTAATGCGTGGTTTGCTGAAGCTAGCTCACTAATGCCTGAATTACCTGAAGTAGAAACAGTTCTTAGGGGTCTAAATCAATTGACCCGAAATCAAGAAATTACGGGTGGAGATGTATTGCTAGAACGAGCGATCGCTTACCCGTTTTCTTCTTTTGAGTTTATTTCTGGAATTAAAGGCAGTGCGATCGCTACTTGGCATCGTCGCGGCAAATATCTCCTAGCCGAACTTAGAACTCAAGGGGGACAAGGGGGACTGCGTGATCAAGGGGGACAAGGGGGACAAGGGGGACTCCTTGGAGACTCCTTGGAGAATAATTCTTCTTTCCCCCCATCCCCCACTCTCCCCATCCCCCCCTCTCCCCCTCTCCCCATCCCCCCATCCCCCCCTCTCCCCCTCCTCCCCTCCCCCACTTCC
>NZ_JAOWRF010000071.1 GCF_025753815.1 Plectonema radiosum NIES-515
CGATCGCGATGAGATTTTAAATGGTATTTGTACATACAGACACAGAAGCCTAAAAGAAAATAAAGAAAGTCGTTTTTTCCTGACTTGAATAATAGGATATATTTAGTAACTCGATATACAGAAGTTTTATTTTTAAGTCGAATACTTCATCTTTAAGTGAAGATGAGTACAAGTTAAGTTTTAAGAAAATATTTGGCAGAAATGCTTACTCAGCCTGACATTAAAGAAGCTGAAGATTGAGTGCAGAAATACTTACTCCCTTATCCCGAAATACTAGTACCCCATCCTAAAAATACTAGCACCCATACCCCCAAGGAAATTTGAAATTTCCCTTAAATAGGGGTTTAGGGTTATGAGTACAACCTTAATCAATTCAATAAAATCAAATAGGCATCGGATGCACTGCCCTATTCAGAGTCGTCTGCTATAAGCATAAAAACAGCACACGGCTCTTTTACTCAGACAGTACCGATGCAACAGCTTTTGGACGGTATTAAAAGTTTACCAAAAACGCCGGATTATACTAAGATCAATCTGCTAAAAAATCTGCTTTCTAGAGCTTTTTTTGAGCCGATTTCGAGTGATTTTCGCATTATCTTTGAGCGCGATCCAGCGGCACGTAACTGGCTAGAAGTGCTGTTTTGCTACCCAGGATTACATGCACTTTGTTTGCATCGTCTTGCTCACTGGTTGCACTGCCGGGGAGTAAGTTTCATTCCGCGTTTGATTTCACATTTGGGGCGATTTTTCACAGGAATTGAAATTCACCCAGGTGCAGAGATTGGCAAAGGTGTATTTATCGACCACGGGATGGGTGTTGTTATTGGTGAAACTGCCATTGTGGGAGATTATACGCTGATTTACCAAGATGTGACTCTAGGCGGTACTGGGAAACAAGAAGGTAAGCGTCATCCCACTTTAGGTAAAAACGTTGTGGTGGGAGCGGGTGCGAAAATTTTAGGCAATATTCAAAGAACGCGATCGCGTTCGTGTCGGCGCCGGTTCAGTTGTTTTGCGCGATGTCCCCTCAAATTGCACAGTTGTAGGAATTCCCGGACGCACTATTTGCCGCAAAGAAACCCTTTCTCCTTTAGAACATGGAAAGCTACCCGATGTCGAAGCATCGGTAATGCACACTTTGCTCTCTCGCATTGAGCAACTTGAAAAAGAATTGCAAATCCTCAAAAGTCATCAAGAACAAAATTCGCAAACCTCATTAGCCTTCAGGCTGAAGCCTGAGGCTACACGAACAAAGCCCACCTTCGTGGGCTATAAGTCTTAATTTCATAGTCCGCGCAGGCGGACTTCGTTCATATAGCCGCACCCTTCCAGGGTGTCGGCGAGAAGCAATCCCCTCTCCCCAATCCCCAATTATGCCACCTTGTAGTAATTCCGATGCTTTAGGCGATCAAGTTTTGCAAATTCCTTTATGCGATCGCTGGAGAATTCATCACCGTTTACAAGAATTAATGATTAACAGTTCTTGTCCCGCTGATGGTTCTTTGCGGGTAGAAGTAAATAGTTGTATAACAGCGATTCTTGTCCGTAGTATCGTGATGCAATTTGTTGCTTCGCGTCACGAGTTAGTTCACTGGTTAGAGCGTTGCTGGAATTACAGCGATAATTACTGAGTATCCGGACAATTTTAGCAGAAATATAGCATACATTTCGCTGCTTTCCAATCTGTTAAAAATGAACATTTTTCCACATATCCCAGTGATTAAAAAGGAGAAATTATCAAACTTGACTTTTAATTTCAAATATTTAATTCTTGATTCGGTGAAGGAGTTGAATTTTCGATGATCGTAGCTCGCAGCGATACAAAATTTATCAATTTTTTGCATCAAGAACTTTCGCTTACGACTGCCGATATCGCTGTGGCACTGCGACACCGGGAATTAGAAAGAGGTCCCTTACCAATGCTTCTTTGGCAGTATGGTTTAATAGACCTAGAACAGCTAGAAAGGATTTTTGATTGGCTGGAAAACCAAATTTAGGAAACTTTCGCTCTGTAACTTATCGCGGGATGAATTGTCTACCCTAAATGCCAAAATTTGGGAACCACATGAGGATTGTGCGATGATTTTCACTTTATTAGCCCGAAGCGTGCATGTTACTTTGTCCGGCAGTTGCTAGTAGCTGTATTCACTACCTGTTGCTAGAACCAATAAAGTATCCTACGGAAACAAATAATTTTTAATTTATACCCTTTTTTCGTTCTATCTCATACAGATGTGCTGTTGGTATTCGGTTAATAATGAAAAAATATGAAATGTGATATTTTTCAGCATTTACCGTCGATCATCAATTGTCATTACCAGGAATTCTTTGAAAAGTAGCACTGCAATCTGTGAAAGGGTATTAGGAAATTTCCCATCTAGGATATTAGAAATGAATCAAGTCATCATTAATGACACGACGCTGCGTGACGGTGAGCAAGCGGCAGGTGTTGCTTTCAATTTAGAAGAGAAACTAGCGATCGCCAAATTTTTGGATGCAATGGGTGTTCAGGAATTAGAAGTCGGAATTCCGGCGATGGGCGAGGAAGAAATACGTGCCATATCTATAATTAATAATATGGGTTTGCGAGCCAAACTATTAGGCTGGAACCGTGCTGTTATCTCAGATATTCAAGCTTCTATGGCTTGTGGTTTGCAACGAGTGCATATTTCGATTCCCGTCTCCGGAATTCAAATTGCCGCCAAATTTCACGGTCAATGGCGCGTAACTTTGCAACAATTGAGAGATTCTATTAGCTTTGCGGTTGATAAAGGTCTTTGGGTTGCAGTCGGAGGTGAAGATTCATCTAGAGCTGATGACAACTTTCTTTTAGATGTCGCACTTTATGCTCAAGAGTGGGGTGCATCTAGGTTTCGCTTCTGCGATACCGTCGGGGTTCTCGAACCATTCGGAACTTTCACCAAAGTAAAGCGACTGGTGAATGCTTTGATGATTCCCGTGGAAATCCACACTCACAATGATTTTGGTTTAGCGACTGCTAACGCCTTATCTGGTATCAAAGCTGGTGCGTTATCAGTAAATACCACAGTCAACGGGTTGGGTGAAAGAGCCGGAAATGCAGCTTTAGAAGAAGTTGTTATGGCAATGAAACGCATCCATAATGTTGATTTGGGCATTGAAACCCCTCGGTTGTTGGAACTTTCCCGACTTGTGGCTTCAGCATCAGGTTCTAGTGTACCTCCTTGGAAAGCGATCGTTGGTGACAACACCTTTGCTCACGAATCTGGTATTCACGCTCACGGTGTCTTACAAAATCCCATCACCTACGAACCATTTGCCCCCGAAGAAGTAGGCTGGGAGCGACGTTTGGTTTTAGGTAAACATTCTGGTCGTCATTTGATATCTAACTTACTTCAGCAGCACGGTATTAGTCTGAACTCAGAAGAAACAACATCTGTCTTGGATGCGGTAAGACATCAGTCAGTGCAGAAAAAACGCAGCTTGACTACACAAGAACTTTTAAATTTGGTGGAAGAACAGAGGTATTCTCATGCAGCGCGATGAATTAGAACTGGATTTGCCACCAGTCTTTGAAATCGGTCAAAAAGTCCGACTTCGCAAGTTAATCAAAAATGATGGCACATTTCCCGGTCAAGAAATCGGGGCAGTTTTAGCGAAAAAGGGAGATATTGGCTACATATCTAGTATTGGCACTTTTTTACAAAGTTCCTATATTTATGCGGTGCATTTTTTGGAAACAGGATTCATCGTCGGTTGTCGCAAAAAAGAATTAGAAGCTGTTGAGGAAACTAAATGAAAGTAATGCTGCGGATGAATGACGCGGGAAATTTAATTGCCTACGTTGCAAAAAAAGACTTAGAAGAAGAAGTTGTTAAGCAAACAGCGGGAGCGGAAGGAATGATTTTCACTTTAGCTAACGGTTGGGAATTAGAATTTTCCAACTTACCAGAACCGCTAAAATTACCACAAACTTTTGAAGCAAAACGGCTAGTTTGAAAAGAGTTAGTGGTTAGTGGATGGTGGTTAGTGGTTAGTTGATAACTGTTAACCAACAACTATCAACTATAGGACTAATTGCTTGCTGCTTAGTGAACTAATTTCAGGTGTATTTGCCCTGCGCGATCGCGGACTAGGGGTCTGCGTCGGGGTTCAGAGGCTCGTAGCATTTACTACTGGGATCGACTGCCCAAGGATGGTTACAGGTTATGAGGTCTGGATCGTAAACGGTACCCGGTCCACAGTCAAAGGTAAACTTTGTCAATTTATCTTTACCAAAATCTACGCAACGGAAGAATTTCTTGCAGTCCTCTGGATCGGGGTGAAATCCCTCACTTGTACATGCGTTAATATCCGCAGCAAGTGCAGGGCTGTTGCTATCAGCAGCGAATGCAGGGTTGATGGCAACCCACATTACTAAAATCATTACACAACAGCACAACAGTATTTTTTTCATGGTTTATTTTTACTTGTAAATTATGAGTTGTCGTACCAATTTGAATATTTTCTCAGCATCAAAGCGAAAATGCAAGGACAGATAAGACAGTTAAAGAAAAAACAACAGACAGTTAAGAAAATTAGAGTTTATTTGTACACAAAAGCATAGTTTATTTTATTTGGTTGCAAGCTCGATTTTATCCATTTAAGCAGCATAAACAACTACCAACCAACAAATATCAAAAATGAGCGACAAATATCTGACAATATCGGAATTTAATTTGGAAGGAGAATTACTAAGCTTTATTGGTGATCAACCACAAAAGCCTAAATATTTGCGTTTAGTAGTTTCCTCGGAAGAAGTAGAAATTAAAATTCCTAAAGAATTGCGTACCTCTATTAGTGCATCTTTAGTACCAGGTGATAAAATTCGTGTTGTTGGTGTTAGTAAGTTAAACAAGCTGACAGGCGAACTTAAACTCAAGGCTGATGGTGTGTCTCGAAGTGGTGTTTGTCCAAAGCAAAATACACCTTCTCAAAAAGCACGGATTATGATCTGTCAAAAATCCGGTTGTTTGAAGCGTGGTGGTAAAGGTTTGTTATCAGAATTAGAACAGACTTTATGCGATCGCGGTCTATTAGATCGAGTTACAATCGAGCGTACCAGCTGCCAAAAACGTTGCAGCAGCGCACCCAACTGTATTTTACAGGTTGGGAAGAAGCAATACAACAAAGTGCGCCCGGAAGCGATCGCGTCTCTGTTGGAAAATCACTTCACCTGCAAAAGCGATGAATGCTAACTCTGATTAGAAAGCTTTTCATTAAATAGACATCTGGTATAAATTAAATATGCGTTATCCGGAACCCTTAGAGACGTAGCAGTGCTACGTCTCTACATTTGTGTAATGAATATATCACAACCAAACGTGTCACTGTCATATCGGTTACGTTATTTTAAGTATTTAGAACTAGACAAAGTATTTGATTCTAGCATTTTATATCATGTCCGTTTAATTAACAGTAATAAAAACGTCGCAACCGTCGTAGAGACGTTCCACTGGAACGTCTTTACTGGAACGTCTTTACTAGAACGTCTTTACTGGAACGTCTTTACAATTGTAAGTAATTTACCGGACATAATATTAGAACGCATTCCTCTCAACTTGCAAGCATTAAAATAAAAGTAGCCCTACACAGCCGTAACTGTTATGACTATCACCACTAAACGCTTTACCATAAATGAATATCATCGTCTTGCAGAACTCGGATTTTTAAAAGAGGACGACCAATTTGAGCTAATTAGAGGAGAAATTGTCCAAATGGTAGCTAAAGGTAAACCGCACGCAGTTTGTGAGACACTTTTATTTAGGGAATTAATCAAGCTTTTGGTAGACCGTGCTTTAGTACGAGGACAACAACCAATTGTTATCCCTGACTACAGCCAACCTGAACCAGATTTAACCATTGTCCGTAATTTCGATGATAACTACCTTTCTGCTCATCCCAGTCCGGCTGATATATTGCTTTTAATTGAGGTTGCTGATTCCTCTTTAAAATATGATCAAGAGGTAAAACTATCACTTTACGCTGAAGCGGGCATTTCTGATTATTGGATATTTAATTTAGTAGATAATTACCTAGAATCTTACAGCGAACCTTATCAAAATTTATCAGATAAATTCGGTTATCGCCGCAAGTTTATTTCTCTGCCGAATGAATCAATTATTTTGCCTTCTTTTCCTGATTTAACTCTGAATTTATCTAAAGTTTTTCCCGGATGATGTATTTAACTTCACTCGCTACATATAAAAATAACTCTGCGAAACTTTGCGAAACCTTTGCGCTCCTCTGCGATAAAAAAATGATTTCGATGGCAATATAATTAATCTAAAATAAATGACTCGTCATGCTAGACTACAATACGCCTGAGTATTTACCCTCCTCAGAAGAGTTACCTTGCTCCGACGATACCCCTGTGGATAATGAACTACAAAACCTGATTCCCAATTTATTAAAAGCCATTTTAGCTTTAATTTGGCAAGACCGATGGGACTGGTTTTTTGGAGTTGATATGGCAATTTATGACCGCACAGGTCAAATTCGACGAACTCCAATAATTCCCGATGGTTTCTTAAGTTTAGGAGTACCGCGTCGCAAAAATGATCCTAAAGGACGTTTAAGTTACGTTTTGTTAGAAGAAAATAATATTGCTCCCATTTTGGTGTTGGAACTTGTTTCTCAAACCTACGGGAAAGAATACGAAGAGAAAATTAACGCTTATGCTCGGCTGGGCGTGTTGTATTATGTGATTTACAACCCTGAATATTATCAGCGTGACAAGCATCAACCTTTTGAGGTTTATCGCTTAGAAAATGGCGTATATTTGCTTTGTTCTGGTGAACCAGTGTGGATGCCAGAAATAGGATTGGGAATTGGTAGAGGTCAAGGTGTCCATGAAGGATGGCAGCGTGAGTGGTTATACTGGTTTGATGAACAAGGAAACAGATTCCCCACTCCCGAAGAAGTTGCACAACAGGAAAGACAGCAAAGAGAGTTAGCTGAACAACAAGCAGCAGAAATGCAAGCTTTGTTACAACGTTATCGCGATCGCTTTGGGGAATTGTCTGAGTGATACTAAGTTTTAATAAGCGCTGAAGCGCTTACTACATTTTTTCCATCGCTTGCTGCAAATCTTTTGTTAAGTCAGCAACTGATTGTCTCGCACCTTGACGACTTCCTTTATATACTAAATAGCGTTCAGAAACTGATATGGGTTCACCAATAGTAATTCTTGCTTTTTGCTTGCCTAATTGCGGACGCTTAAATGGATTGCTACCTTTAATTCGTGATATCATATCGGATAAAAGTAAAGTTGTTTCCGCAAACCTTTCTGCGGTCGGTTTTTCTTGAATGTATTTAACTGTAACTGCAACGAAGCTTTCTACTAGTCGCATGTGCCACATTCGCAAATTTGCTTCTTCGGCAATGCGATCGCCTAAACTTTTTTCCACAACAGACAGCGTTTTGACATCTTTAAATTCTTCTCTAAAGATATAATTCCATCCCGCTTGTTCTACTCGACGACAGCGATCGGTTAAGTTTCCTATGGGGTGCAAGTCAAAATATTGCTCTGGTACTTGTAGAATTATATTTAACATCGCTTGCAGTCGATGTGCTAACGCTTCATTTCTATCGTGTCCTTCTGCAATCTTGATTTCTGGCAGCTTTTGATGGTAAAACCGCGTGTAAAACTTTTCCATCAACGACATTAAATGTTCAGCCACATTTAACAACCTGGGATAAAGCGACTCAAAGGTAGCATTACTTTGTTGCACAGGTAAACCGCTAGCTGCTTCTAATTCACTTAAAAGATGAGCGATCGCTTCCCAAGGCGCTTCGAGATAACTATATTTAATTCCAACTGGTACAATTAAAACTTGTTCCGAGCGTTGTGCTTTATGCAAATCTTCCGCGCACCAAAAGCTTAATTGCGCGATTCCTGGTTCTAATGGACTGATCAACTCACTCAAACCATTAGTACCACCTTCTGGCGCCGCCGCCATTGGGAATTTTCCATTTACAAACAACTCACGAGCCGATCGCAAACCCGTCCAATCAGCTTTACCCCGTTGAATTGGCGTCGCACCCAAATTAGAAGCGATCCAACCGACATGGGAACCAGCCCATAAAGGAATACCGCGATCGTAGATAAAATGAGCATGAATCGGCGACTCTAGTATTGTACCCTGATAACGTGCTACCTTTGGCACGAGTTGGGAAAGTAAATAACCCAAACAAAATGGATCGTCCGTCTTCGGATGACGAAACGCCAACATAAAGCGGATTTTACCATCTTGAAACTGGCGATAGAGGTCTACCAAAATCTCTACTTTATCTGCCTCAACATCAGCGATCGCAGTTTTCCAACGCATCCAACTGGGTAAAAACAGATGGACAAATCTCAAAACCAACGGGTTAAACGCTGGGGGAATGAATTCTAAGGGTGGTTGTGCTTGATAAATGACATCAGACAAAGCGGTTTTCTCCTGAATTTGGGATTGGGGTGTTTCAAACCCGCACCGTGGAAGGGTGGGGCGTTGTGCGTACAAAGCCTGCCGATCCAGGCTAAAAAAGGCTGAAATTCGTAATTTTCTTAGTCCGCGAAGGCGGACTTGGTTCGTATAGCCGCACCCTTGAGGGTGTCGGGTACTAAAAGAAAAAATTGAGGCAGAAAGTTTAAGACTTTACACTTTATACTTCATACTTGATACTTCAATAGACTTTAACTGAGATAAAAATTAGCAAATCTCCAAAAGGACACACGATGCGACTGTCACAAATGTTATTCGTTACACTCCGGGACGATCCAGCTGATGCGGAAATTCCCAGCCACAAATTACTCGTCCGTGCAGGTTATATTCGTCGCATCGGTCGAGGTGTCTACGCATATCTTCCCTTTATGTGGCGTGTTTTACAAAAAGTATCTCAGATTGTGCGCGAAGAAATGAACGCGACAAACGCACAAGAATGTCTGTTACCGCAATTACAACCCGCTGAATTATGGCGCGAATCTGGTCGTTGGGAGACTTATACTAAAGCTGAGGGAATCATGTTTTCCCTCATCGATCGCAAAGACGAACAATTGGCGCTAGGTCCAACTCATGAAGAGATTATCACAGCGATCGCTCGTGATATGATTCGCTCATACCGCCAATTACCGCTGCATCTCTACCAAATTCAAAATAAGTTCCGCGACGAAATTCGTCCCCGCTTCGGTTTAATGCGCGGACGGGAATTTATTATGAAGGATGGCTACTCTTTCAGCGCTGATGAAGAAAGCTTCAGAAAAATTTATCAAGATATGTACACAGCATACAGTAATATGCTGCGACGCTGTGGTTTAGCTTTCCGAGCAGTGGATGCTGATTCTGGTGCGATCGGCGATTCTGATTCTACAGAATTTATGGTGCTGGCAGCAGCTGGCGAAGATGAAGTTCTCTATACTGAAGATGGTAAATACGCCGCTAACGTGGAAAAGGCTGTTTCTTTACCACCCGATGCTGAACCTTCCCAGTTTACAACCTTTGAGAAACGCGAAACACCAGGGACACAGACAATAGAGACACTTTGCCAATTCCTGAAATGTTCTCCGACCCAAGTTGTGAAAAACGTCCTTTATCAGACAGTTTACGATAACGGGATGACAGTTTTAGTGTTGGTGAGCATTCGCGGCGATCAAGAAGTTAATCAAATCAAGTTGCAGAATGAGTTGACAAAACTAGCTTCCCAGTACGGCGCTAAAACTATTATCGGTTTAAGCGTACCAGATGCAGAAGCACAGCAAAAATGGGCGGCAAAATCTCTTCCTTTAGGTTACATTGCCCCCGATATCGCCGATGATTATATTCAGTCTGCCAAAGATGTTTCAGCCAAGTTTGTCCGGCTGGTAGATAAAACCGCAGTGGATTTAAAGAACTTTGTTACAGGTGCGAATGAGTCAGGCTATCACGTAGTTGGGGCAAATTGGTCAGAGCAAATTCAAGCACCCTCTTTGATAGTAGATGTGCGTAAAGCCATTGCAGGCGATCGCGCAATGCACAACCCAGAACAAACTCTCCAAACAGCGCGGGGAATTGAGGTAGGGCATATTTTCCAACTTGGAACCAAATATTCTCAAATCATGGGAGCAAATTACACCAACGAACAAGGTGAAGAAAAGCCTTTATACATGGGTTGTTATGGTTTTGGTGTCTCTCGCATCGCTCAAGCGGCTGTAGAACAATCTTATGACAAAGACGGGATCATATTTCCAGTAGCGATCGCACCTTATCACGCCATCGTCACAATCCCTAACATAAAAGACGCTCAACAAGTAGAAGTCGCCGAAAAACTTTACACCGAACTTAATCAAGCGGGAGTAGAAACCTTACTCGATGACCGCGATGAGCGTGCAGGCGTTAAATTCAAAGACGCCGACTTAATAGGCATCCCCTACAGGATTGTAACAGGAAGAGCGATCGCAAACAACAAAGTCGAACTAGTCGAACGCCGAACTCGCCAATCTCAAGAAATCGCCATCGATGAAGTCGTGACAACACTTAAACAGTGGATTTCCCAAGCAATAGAAGTTAAAAAATAAACGCAGAGGTACGCTCCCCAATACTCCGCGTACCTCCTTTGCAAACCTCAGCGTTAAAAATCCTTTGTTGCAAAGTCAAGTAGAACGGGTGAGAATTGCGGCACGTTCTTTACAATTGAAAAGGCAAAATATCCGGATTGCAGTTTTAGAATTAGAAAGCGATCGCATTGAAATAAAATCGCGTAGTTGAAGTCGCACAAGTCGATAAAGTAGAAGTTCCACCAAAACTTATTAATGTAATCCTAAATAACATCAACAAACGATTAGATTTACGTAACCTAGAAGGTGGCAGACTGCAAGCGCGAATTCTAAAATTGAAGAGAAGGCAAGGAGAATTAGAGATGGCAGCATTTGTAAGGATAGAACCATCTTAAGCGAAGATTGGAAACTCCCCGCTTCTAAGTATCGTCGTTACCCAGGCTTCTACTCACCCAAGGGGTGACGCTCGTTCGCGGAGCGTCTCCCCGAATCGAGAAGACTCGCTACCGCTTCCGCAGAGCGGACGATGGGCGCGAAGGAAATGCGGGAGACCCCCTGTTCTGCGCCGTGGCTCACATAAATATTATCTTAGCTCTCAGGAAGCTTTTAAGCATGAAAGACCAACAAGGATCTAAACGTATTTCTTCAGGTGTAATTGCAGCTGTTTCAGCCGCAGTTATAGCCGTTAGTGGTGGTGTAGCTTGGTTAACTTGGAATGCCAATCATTCTGGAGTGCCAACTCCTGCACCTACAGGTTTACCAAATTCAGGCAATACTATACCAGCCCAGCCTGTTAAACAAGCAACTAATATTTATTGGTTGAAAGACAACGGCAAAAATTTTGAATTTGTTCCCCAACCAGTTCAAGTTAAAGCTAAATCTGGTAACAAACCCGACCAAGTTTTAGAAGCGGTTTTCCAAAGTTTGTTAGCAGGACCGACAGAAGGGACAGGTTCCACCACCATCCCCAAAGAAACAAAATTAGAAAGTTTAAAGGTGCAAAATGATGAGATCCACGTTAATTTATCGAATGAATTTACTAGTGGAGGTGGTAGTACTTCAATGATTGGTCGTGTGGGACAAGTTGTCTACACCGCTACCACTTTGAATCCCACCGCCAAAGTATACATTGATGTGAACGGCAAAAAATTAGAAACTTTAGGAGGTGAAGGTTTGGAAGTAGAACAGCCACTAACTCGCGAAAGCTTTAACAAAGACTATTCGCTTTAATCAAAAGTTAGGAGTGAGGAGTTAGGAGTTAAAAGCCAGAGGAGCAGAGTGAGGAGTTGTAACTCATAACTCCTCACTCATAACTCATAACTCCTAACTCCGCTCCTCGTATTAAACTTACAGCTTGCTATTCAAAATCCGAAAACTACGAGCTTGCTTTTCTAACCTCGTGGCAAGACGATCGCAAACACGATTGCACAAATCAAAAATCATTTGGTCTTCCACGCGGTAATAAGCGCAAGTTCCTTCACTGCGACGGCTGAGGATTCCCGCTTGCCACATTACCTTCAGATGTTTTGACACATTTGCCTGAGAAGTTTGTGTTGCCTCTACCAACTCTTGCACGCATTTTTCATCATCCCGTAGTAGGTGCAACAGCCGCAAGCGCATCGGTTCACTTAACAGGCTGAAGTATTCGGCTACTTGTTGCACCACTTCAGGGGGTATAGGCAACACTTGTTTCATTACTGTTTAACCCGCAAGGAGAGAAAATATCAACAATTACTCATTTCATATATAGATTAATACTTAATCAGGGTTAATTCTCATCAAAGGTTGACCATATTCGACCGATTCGCCATTTTGCACCAAAATTTCCATCACTTGTCCAGAAATTTCGGCTTCGATCTCATTCATCAACTTCATTGCTTCGATAATACAGACAGTTTGACCGCTCTTGATGCGATCGCCCACTTCCACAAAAGACGATTCACCTGGAGCTGGAGCGCGATAAAATGTTCCCACCATCGGGGAAGGAACTTCTACTAATCGCTGGTCAAGCATCGAGTTTTGTGCTGACGACGGCACCCCAGTCGCGGCATTTTCCGTAACGCGACTTGTGGCAATCTCCGCTAAGGGAGTAAATGCCACTTGGGGTGCAGTTAGTGTCGTTGTCAATCCCGATCCAGTTGCACCGCTAAAGAGCACTTGATTGCTGACGTTAACCCCCCTACGTACCGTTAATTCAAAATCGCTACTTTTCAGGGTTACTTCTGCAATATCTGTTTGTGCAATAGTTACCAGCAATTGGCGGATTTCATTAAAGTCCAATGGCACAGTTTTTTTACCTCAACCTATCCGTATGAAATGTTTTTCGTGGCAGAAAGCTCGCATCCCGATTTGAGAGGGAAATTTTCAGGTGAGATAAAACAGGTGAGATAAAAATTATTCCCTGCTAATATACTTATCTTCCTGAGTATCAATTCGGATACGTTCTCCCTGAGCAATAAACAAAGGAACCATGATAATTGCTCCAGTTTCTAGAGTTGCTGGTTTTGAGCCACCTGTGGCAGTGTCACCTTTGACACCAGGGTCTGTTTGGACAATTTCCAAAACCACAGACTTAGGCAATTCCACACCCAGCACCTGCTCACCCCAGCGGATGACTTCAGCTTCCATACCTTCTTTGAGGTATTTTACGCGATCGCCAATTTGTTTAGCGCTCAATCTGCCTTCTTCATAAGTTTCCATATCCATAAAGACAAACTCATCACCTTCTTTATAGGTATGTTGCATCGTGCTTTTTTCTAGATTAGCCTGGGGCACACTTTCCCCAGCCCGGAAGGTTTTTTCTACCACACTCCCACTCTGGACATTTTTCAGCTTTGTTCGCACAAAGGCAGAACCTTTACCTGGCTTAACGTGCAGGAATTCTATCACCCGCCATACAGACCCATCTAAAACAATTGAAACACCGGGTCGAAAGTCGTTACTAGATATCATGAAGCTTTTACTCTTTGGAAGACAACCGGCATTTATTGTACCCCTCAAGCGGGGAGATTAGTCATTTTGTCATTGAGAATTGAGAATTTGAAGAGGGGAAAAGGGCAAAGGACAAAGGGCAAGAAATATTTCTCCCCCCATCCCCCTTTCCCCCTTGTCCCCCCCATCCCCCTTGTCCCCCCCATCCCCCTTGTCCCCCCCATC
>NZ_JAOWRF010000360.1 GCF_025753815.1 Plectonema radiosum NIES-515
GGGGGAGACAAGGAGAGGGGGAGAAATTCTTTTTTGTTCCCCCTGTCTCCCTGTCCCCAAGGAGTCCCCCTGTCCCGCTGTCCCCAAGGAGTCCCCCTGTCCCGCTGTCTCCAAGGAGTCCCCCTGTCCCGCTGTCTCCAAGGAGTCCCCCTGTCCCCCATCTCCCTGGGTTAGCTGCTCAATCGATACTCGGAGGTGGATTGTCTTTCCGTGGAGGGGGTCAAGGTTTTGGTCGCTAGGGTCAATTATCCAGCGTTTGGGTTGTGTAGTATTTAGCCAGGTACGGAGTTGTTTACTGGTGGGAAGTTCCCCGATTTGAATTACTATTTCTGGTGCTAGTTGCATTGATTGCTGGTGCTGACGCAGAATTAGGTCATAGGTAGATATTAAATAAGGGTTGAGATCGGCATAATTTCTGACTGGGGAGAGTCCCTCTGCAAGAACGGGGAATTTTAAGGTTTGGGAAAGTTGCGCGATCGCACTACAATATTCTTTTGGCTGCTGCACTTGAGCAACACCGGCAATTATTATCCCTCGTTGAGATTGTAACCATTCTTGGGGAATGGGGATTGAGGAGTAGGGAGTCGGGGAAAAAGTTGTGATTGCAGAAAAGAATTCTTCTTCTTCAAATTCTACTTCTATATTTGCATCGGGAATTGGTGTGAGGGGGTCGCGAAACGGTATATTTAGATGTACTGGACCAGATCCTGGGTAGAGCGACTTTTCCCAGGCATAAATTACCGTTTGTCGCAGATAAGCTAGCATTTGCATATCTGATGAAGGTAAGGCTAACTCTGTTTGCCAGTTTGGGTAATTTCCATATAGCTTTAATTGGTCTATAGTTTGTCCAGAGTGGCAATCTCGCAATTCTTGCGGTCTATCAGCGGTTAATATCAACAAAGGGACACGACTTTCTCTAGCTTCAATGACTGCTGGGTAAAAGTTCGCTCCTGCGGTTCCCGAACTGCAAATCAATACTACAGGACGTTTGCTTGCTTTGGCTATTCCTAAAGCGAAAAAAGCAGCAGAACGTTCATCGAGAATGGAAATCGCTTCAACATTATATGATGCTTTGGCAAAGGCGAGTGCTAAAGGTGTAGAACGCGAACCAGGACAAATTACCGCACAAGTCAATCCTAAGCGCAAAAGCGTTTCCGCCAAGATAAACGAACAAAGTTGATTAGTATTGTTAAAGGCGATCGGCATTACTTGAAATAATGAGGATGGGGAATGAGTAATGGGTAACAGTCGGACGCAATTAATTACACCAAATCTGGGCTGAAATTCAACCCTCGCAAAGAATCACTTCAGACTTACGCATTGACAAAATAGACAGAATGTAGATTAAAGAGTAAAAGGAAGGTAAGATTTTTCAACCAGTGCGATCGCTATCTCCTCCTTTGTCCTATTGCTGAAAAACACTAAAATTTACCAGCGTATTTTATAACCACAATTTTATCGCTGATAGCCGTTCTGAAACCTGTACCTGAACTGATTAGTTTAATTGTCAAAAAAAAAGTCAAAAGCCAGAGTTAATCCACACCAAAGACTTAGCATTTAATCATTTATAGGGATAAACCCCGTCTTGAAAGACGGGGGAGAGCGTTGTTATAAGTCATCCACCATTGGAACAAAAATAAATGTAAATTGTAAAGTGATATTACAAAGCTTGCAAAAATATTTAGAAATCGTCAAGTATCCAAACATGGCTTTAACGTAGAACCTAGTAGGAGAGACTGGAGGCAACTATGGTGAACATAAATAATATTCAAAAGTATCGGTTTGTTTGTACCCTGACCTTTGGCGATATCTACGGTCAAATAATTGTTTGGTTAATTACCATCACTATTAGTTTAGCTGCTGCTTTGGGGTTGATGGGTGCTAGACGACCCGTTTATGCTTTAGCTACAGTTGGACTTGTTGTTTTGCTATCGTTGCCTTTCTTGCTTTTCGCTTTCGTGACTACACTCTTAAATCATATTGAGTTGTCTCCTGTAGATGCATCAACAAAAATGGAACCAATGCCCGGTAATGTTTCTCAGCAACAACCCGTACAGACAACCAGCTAAAAATAAGTTAGGAGTTTGTTTATAACTCTTAACTTTTCAACTAGAACAGAAGGAGTTCCCCGCTCTAATCCAAACAATCTCCCTGTCTATTGGCAGGGAATTTTTTTTGATGTCTCTACAATAGAACAGCAGTTCTTTTTGCAGTTGGGGGCTGATTATGTTTGAACATGATGTGATTATTATCGGGGGGGGATTAGCTGGATGTCGTGCAGCAGTGGAAATTGCCAGAACCGATCCTAGCTTAAATGTGGCTGTAGTGGCGAAAACTCACCCGATTCGTTCCCACTCAGTAGCTGCCCAAGGTGGGATGGCAGCGTCACTGAGAAACGTAGATACAGAAGATAGCTGGGAAGCACACGCTTTTGATACTGTCAAGGGTTCCGATTATTTAGCAGACCAAGACGCGGTAGAAATTCTCACTCGTGAAGCTGCAGATGTGGTAATTGACCTAGAACACATGGGTGTTTTATTTTCTCGCTTAAATGATGGTCGCATTGCCCAACGCGCTTTTGGGGGACATTCTCACAATCGCACTTGCTACGCTGCCGATAAGACCGGTCACGCAATCTTACACGAATTGGTGAACAACTTGCGCCGCTACGGTGTGCAAATTTATCAAGAGTGGTACGTAATGCGCTTGATATTAGAAGAAGGTCAGGCAAAAGGTGTGGTGATGTATCACCTTTTGGATGGGCAAATAGTGGTAGTGCGGGCTAAAGCGGTGATGTTTGCTACAGGTGGGTATGGTCGCGTTTATAACACCACTTCTAATGATTACGCTTCTACGGGTGATGGTTTGGCAATGAGTGCGATCGCCGGTTTGCCACTGCAAGATATGGAATTTGTGCAGTTCCACCCCACTGGATTATATCCCGTCGGGGTGCTAATTTCGGAAGCAGTGCGGGGTGAAGGAGCTTATTTGATTAATAGCTATTGCGATCGCTTTATGGCAAATTACGCACCCAGCCGCATGGAACTTGCCCCTCGTGATATTACCTCACGAGCGATCGCTTATGAAATTCGCGCCGGTCGTGGGGTTCATCTAGATGGTAGTGCAGGGGGACCCTTTGTCTATCTTGACCTGCGTCACATGGGCAAAGAAAAAATTATGAGCCGTGTTCCCTTCTGTTGGGAAGAAGCACACCGCTTAGTTGGTGTGGATGCAGTAACGCAACCAATGCCAGTACGACCAACGATTCATTATTGCATGGGTGGTATTCCAGTTAACACCGATGGTCAAGTCCGCAGTAGTGCTGAAGGACTAGTTGAGGGATTCTTTGCTGCTGGTGAGACATCTTGTGTATCTGTACATGGTGCCAATCGTCTTGGTAGTAATTCTTTGTTGGAATGCGTAGTTTATGGAAAGCGAACCGGAAGTGCGATCGCTCGATTTGTGAAAAATCGCAAGTTACCCACACTAGACGAGCAAAGTTACATCAAAGAGGCAAAGCAACAAATTCAAGCTTTGCTAGATCAACCAGGGCAGTATCGCATTAACCAAGTGCGTCAAGCCTTCCAAGATTGTATGACAGAATATTGCGGCGTTTTCCGCACTCAAGAATTAATGCGTCAAGGTTTAGAAAAAATACAAGAATTACAAAAAAAAGCTTCGCAAATATACTTAGACGACAAAGGCAATTCTTGGAATACAGAAATCGTCGAAGCCTTGGAAATGCGAAGTTTAATGGTGGTAGGGCAAACCATTCTTTCCTCAGCCTTAAATCGTCAAGAAAGTCGCGGGGCACATTTCCGTGAAGATTATCCCCAGCGAGATGATGAAAACTTCCTCAGACACACACTAGCTTATTATTCACCAGCGGGAATTGATATTCAATATCGCCCGGTGACGATTTCGATGTTTGAGCCAAAAGAGCGGAAATATTAGTTATTATATCTTGGGGTGAAAAATAGCTTTTATTCATCCCAAAAATACAACAATACACAAAAAATCAGCTTTTATGCCACTCCTGATATAATTTATTGGTGGGTGGGAATACTAGGTTGATGTAAACAGCTATTCATCCAAATTGTGAGGCTTTAAAACCATGCCAGAAGCTAATATTAGTGATTTGGTAGCTCATCCTTTAGCAAAATATCGCAATCATTTGGAATTTAATGGATATCAAGTTGAAGAAGACGAAGAGCTACTTTTGTGCCATCACCCCAGAAAAACCAATTTGATTATTAAATATATTTTTAGTAGAGGAGTATTAATCAGAAGTTTTTATTCTTTTGATCAAAATATTCAGAGAATAGACCTCCTAGAATATATAAACGAATTGAATTCAGATTTCATATTTATGAAAGCATATATAGATCGGGACAATGATCTGTCCATAGAAACATTCTCTGAGGGTGAGTATGACAGAACAAATTTCTCAATTCTGTTGGACAATATTGAATATGACATGGGAATTTTTGGGAATCACAAGCTAACACAAGAGTATTTGCATTGACATTCTCCCACCGAAGAGTCGGAGTACCGATATAGCGGGGGATTCTTAAAGACTCACGCATTAGATTTTCTCTTTCCACGAGCCGATTTACTGGAAGACGCAGGTGCTTATTTTGATTTATCTCGTGCTTCCAATAACTTGATGGAACCCCCAGATTTAAGACACTTTAATTCCGAGTCACGAGCTTCACGGATGAAATCTTGGCGTTCGTTTATACCTAATGCTTTGGGAGTCATCGTCATGGGACGCTTGGATGCACCCCATTTAGCTCAGAGAGTGGATGGGATACTGTTGCGATCGCTCGAAATCTTTCTAAGTGACCCCGATATTATAGAACGCTACAACTTAGCATTCTCCAAGGGTTGGAAATCTCCGCAATGGCAGGATATACCAACTTTGAAAGACCTTGTTCACTTCTGTTCAATTGCTCGACTCAATATCCAAAAACCCGAAGCAATTGACCACCAAGCGATTAATCAAATAACCAGTCAAATTGCAGCATTGTTGGTGAGTCCTTTGGGGAATGCGATCGCATCACTTTTAGTCGGTGGTGTCATGGGTTTTGCTTGGATGGTATGGTCTATTTTCTTTGCTTCTAAACCTGTTGTTAAAGCTCCTAACCCGAAGGCAACTTCAACAATGGTAGCTTCCGGGGAAACTGATGAAGCAGCACGTCTCAAGGCAGAATTAGCACTGGGAAATCAAGAAAGCCGGAATCTCGAACAACCGCAAAAACAAACAAAACCGGAGCGCATTCAACCTGTAGCAAGCTCAAAAGTTCGTTCTACCCTTCCACCTCCAAGAATTATCCGTGAAAGAATCCCATCTCCACTAAGAATTATTCGTGAAACTGTAACCGGAAATAAACCACAAGCAAAACCTGTTTCTGTAACTTCTCCTACTCCCAAAGTTGAAAAATTTGACCCCTTTGAGCGATGGAATCAATTGGCTACTTTGGGACAACAAACAATGAAAAATGGTGCTGCTGCATCACCAGATACGAGTCTCTGGGCAAAAGAAGCGGAAATTTTATTTGGCAGTTGAAAGAAAGGTGTAACAAAATTAAACACACTGAAAACTAAAAAAAGAAATGGTGTAAAGATGGTGTAAATAAAATTCACAACATCTTAAACGCTTAGGTTATAAGGATTGTGCGGGGACTCTTAATCTGTTGGTTCTGGGTTCGAGTCCCAGGTCACCCACTGAATAATGGAAATTATTTTTCACAATATAGTCTTTAGGGACGTTACAAAGGAAATTTACAAGCTATTTTATGGTTTAGCCACAACCATATATTTTTCAATAACTGCCTTCCAAATGAAGTATGCTTGACCATTTAAATGCAGCCCATCGACTGTATATTGAGTATCTAATTGATTTTCTGAGTCTGACAAAAGAGAAAATATATCTATATATTCATAATTAAATTCTTTAGCTAACTTTTTCAAACCGGAGTTAAGTTTTAAAATGTTTTTATTATCTTCCCAATACAGGTAAAGTTTGTTGTTTACAGGTAAGACACTTTGGACAAATACTTCTGTGCTTGGTGTTTTTTCTTTGAATTCATGCAAGATTTTTTTATATTGTTCTAAAGTTGCTGTTACGGATTTATTGTCATTGATTAAATCGTTGATACCTATCATTAAGAAAACTTGCATTGGTTTTGATTCTAATATGGTATTTAACCGATGTAATATTCTCTCTGTTGTATCACCAGAAATACCCCTTTTTTTCACATTTAATCCTAATAATTCTGTCCATTCGCCTTCATCGGTGATACTATCACCTAACATGATGATATCCGATTGATATTTAGGCAATTTTTCAAATTGGCTTTTTTTATGCCAATAGGACGGTGGATAATTAAGATGTGTGGTTTGATTTTTTCTCGAAATATTCAATGAGGTCTTAAATAAATATGAAAATCCACCTTTTTGAGTAATAAAAAAAGCGAAGGTTATGACAAATAAAATATTGATAAGACAAGAAACTATTAAGAGATTCATCATGTTTTTTTAATTAACTATTGCAAATTTAGTTGATTGTTAAAAATTGCTGTGTTCTCTGCCATACTTGTTCTAATAAATTAGGATTATCTGCATCAAACCACTCTATTTTGGGATATGCTGTAAACCATGTACGTTGACTTTTGGCAAATTGTCGCGTATGTAAAATTGTTAATTCTAGAGCTTTATCCAAAGATATCTCCCCAGCTAAATATTGTTTGATTTCTTGATATCCTAATGTATTTAACAAAGACAAGTCAGCACCATATTTATGACAAAGATACTCTACCTCAGCGACTAAGCCATCTGCGATCATTTGCTCTGTACGCTTTGCAATACGCTGGGTTAAGTCGTGAAAATCGCAATTTAAACCAATTTGCAAAATTGGATAATTTGGTGGATTCTCTCCTTGGTGTTGGGAAATAGGGCGACCAGTGACATAAAATACTTCTAATGCTCTTAAGGTTCGTACTGGATCGTTAGGGTGAATTTTTTGTGCCGCAACTGGATCAACTTGTTGCAGCATAGTGTAGAGTTGCATTTGACCGAAAGATTCAAGTTGCGATCGCAATTCTTTGTGCGGTGCAACTTTAGGAATTTTCATTCCTTGTACAATAGAGCGTATATATAAACCGGTACCACCAACTAGCAATAGCGGAGTAACATCAACCGAAGCAATTAAGGCTTGTGCTTGCTCTTGGTAATCTGCTACCGTCATGATGTCTGTGGGAGCGCAAATATCTATTAAATAGTGTGACACCAACTTTTGTTCAGCCGTTGTTGGTTTAGCCGTACCAATATTAAACTCACGGTACACTTGACGGGAATCTGCACTCAGAATTACAGAACCCAACTTTCTCGCTAAAGATAACGCTAACCCTGATTTACCTGTCGCTGTCGCTCCACAAATTACAATTAGTTTGGTCATTGGTCAAATGTTGGTGGTTAGTTGTTAGTGGTTAGTTGTCTCCCCCACTCCCCCCACCTCCCGAAAACAAGGCTTTTATGCTATAATTTTGGAGCCTTTTGGCTTATTTTTCGGCTTTGAATATTTCGGCACAAGCGATCGCTCTCATCATACCGATAATTATCTTAATCGCACTCTGAGCCAATCCATCAAATAAACGAAGCCAGCTACATCCCCTATATAAATTTATCATCTAATTGCCCTAGAGTCGCCTCCAACCCTTTTGTGTTAGAATTTTGGAGTGATTTGACTTTATTTTGATTTTAACGAGTTCACCCCCATAATCAGGAGAAATTACATGACGAGCAGTTACAGTGCCGATCAGATTCAAGTTCTGGAAGGTCTGGAACCCGTCCGCAAACGACCGGGGATGTATATCGGTACTACCGGACCACGGGGACTCCATCATTTAGTTTACGAGGTGGTGGACAATTCCGTTGATGAAGCTTTAGCTGGGCACTGCACCCATGTGGAGGTGGATCTCAATGCCGATGGTTCTGTCACTGTCACAGATGACGGTCGCGGTATTCCCACCGATATTCACACCCAAACTGGAAAATCAGCACTGGAAACAGTGATGACGGTACTCCACGCAGGAGGTAAGTTTGGTGGTGGTGGTTACAAAGTTTCCGGAGGGTTACACGGGGTTGGTATTTCTGTCGTTAACGCTTTGTCTGAAACGATTGAAGTAACAGTTTGGCGAGATAATAAGGTTCACGTCCAGCGCTTTGAACGGGGTATTCCGGTAACAGAACTGATAGCCAACCCCTATAAAGAAGCAAGAACTGGAACTTCTATCACCTTCAAGCCAGATGAGCAAATCTTCACCACCGGTATTGAATTTGATTACATTACTTTATCAGGTCGTCTGCGGGAATTGGCATATCTGAATGCAGGTGTGAGAATTATCTTCACCGACAACCGTTTAGAATTGCTTAAAAGCGATACACCTAAAGTAGAAACCTATGAGTACAGAGGTGGTATCAAAGAGTATATCGCCTACATGAACCGCGAGAAGCAGCCACTGCATGAAGAAATTATTTTTGTGCAGGGGGAACGCAACAATGTGCAAATCGAAGTGGCTTTGCAGTGGTGTACAGATGCTTATACGGATAATTTGTTAGGATTTGCGAATAATATTCGCACCGTAGATGGTGGTACGCACCTTGAGGGTTTGAAGGCAGTTCTGACTCGCACCTTGAATGCGATCGCCCGCAAGCGTAATAAAATTAAAGACAATGAACCAAACCTCAGCGGTGAACACGTCCGTGAAGGTTTAACAGCGGTAATTTCCGTCAAAGTCCCCGATCCGGAATTTGAAGGACAAACTAAAACCAAACTCGGTAATACCGAAGTCCGGGGAATTGTCGATTCTCTAGTTGGTGAAGTTCTCACCGAGTACTTAGAATTTCGTCCTGGTGTTGCCGATTCCGTTTTAGATAAAGCTATCCAAGCTTTCAAAGCCGCAGAAGCAGCACGTCATGCACGGGAGCTAGTTCGTCGGAAATCTGTACTAGAATCGTCCCCATTACCCGGTAAATTGGCTGATTGTAGCTCCAGAGATCCCAGCGAATCAGAGATTTTCATCGTCGAAGGGGATTCAGCGGGGGGTTGTTTGTTTTTATACACAAGAGTTTTGCTTACTGAGGGACGGGAAATTACGATAAAGCAGCTCATAGAGGAGCAAGAACAAGGTAAAGAGAACTTCTGCTACACCATTAGGGAGAGTGGGAATATAGGTGTAGAACGTATTATTAATGCCAGACGAACCAAGGAAAATGCGGAAGTCATCAAACTGACCTTGGACAACGGGGAAACAATTATCTGCACACCAGACCACCCCTTTATGTTGCGAGATGGCAGTTATAAAGCAGCAGAATTACTGACTCCCCAAGATTCGCTGATGCCGATACATCGCAAGCTCTCCCAGAAAAATGAACGGGGAACAGGGCTGAATGGCTACGAAATGGTTTGGAATCCATTGAATGATACATGGATTTATACGCATTTATTAGCAGATTTCTATAACCTTGAGCATGATGTTTATCAGTCTTCAGGTAGATGTCATCGTCATCATGTTGATTTCAACAAACTGAACAACAATCCGACAAACATCAAACGGATGTCACCGGAAGCGCACTTAGAATTGCATCGGCAAAACTTGGAAAAAACATTACATCGACCAGATGTAATTGAAAAAAGCCGCCAAATTCATCAAAGTGAAGAATTTCGCGCTTTTATGAGCGAACGGATGCAGCAAGAACAAACGCGGCAAATTCTCTCAGAACAGGCAAAAGCGCAGTGGGAAGATGAAGCATACAAGGCTTATATGCTTGCTAAGTGGCGTGAGTTTTATCAAAGTAATGAAACTTATCGGCAAGAAAATAGCGAACAACTCAATCAAGCGCAACAAGAGTATTGGAGTGATGAAGCAAATCGTCTCGCTCAATCTCAACGAGTGCGGGAGTACTTTGAAAACAATCCACAAGCGCGAAAGGTGCTTTCAGAATTAGCAAAAAAACAATGGGAAGATAAAGATTTATTAGATTGGCGTCGAGAAAAAACTAAGGAACAATGGACGTGGGAATTTCGCAAGCAACGTCGTGAAGCGTTAGAGAAAACCTACTATTTCAAAACCATCGCTGGTTTGAAAGAAGTAGAACTGCAACTTGGTTGCTTGGATTTGGAGATTTATAGCTCTTATCGCAAGCGAACACGCGATAAGTCGATGTTGCGTTGGGAGACTTTCTGCGATCGCTATTTTCATGGTAATCGCAGTAGAGCGCGTGAAGCCGTGAAAAACTACAACCATCGCGTTGTCTCTATCGAACGCTTGGAAGAAAGAATGGATGTTTACGATATCGAAGTTCCTAACTCTCACAACTTTGCTTTGGCAAGTGGTGTGTTTGTGCATAACAGCGCTAAACAAGGACGCGATCGCCGAACTCAAGCCATCCTTCCCCTACGTGGTAAAATCCTGAATATCGAGAAAACCGACGATGCCAAAATCTACAAAAATAACGAAGTTCAATCGTTGATTACGGCGCTTGGTTTGGGTGTAAAGGGTGATGAATTTGACTCTACTCAACTGCGTTATCACCGCATAGTCATCATGACTGACGCGGACGTAGATGGAGCGCACATCCGGACGCTGTTGTTAACTTTCTTTTATCGATATCAGCGATCGCTTATCGAACAGGGTTTCATATATATTGCTTGTCCACCACTATATAAAGTAGAACGGGGACGCAATTATTACTACTGTTATAGCGAGCGGGAACTGCGACAGCGTTTGGCTGAGTTTCCCGACAACGCTAATTACACCATCCAACGGTTCAAAGGTTTGGGGGAAATGATGCCAGCACAACTCTGGACAACGACAATGAACCCAGAAACTCGCACCTTCAAACAAGTGGAAATTCAGGATGCAGCCGAGGCAGATCGGATTTTTACTATTTTAATGGGCGATCGCGTCGCACCGAGGCGGGAATTCATTGAAACCTACGGCTCTAAACTCAACCTCACAGATTTAGATATCTAAAAAAGACATAGGAGTGGAAAACAATGTAGAGACGTAGCACAGAATAGTCTCTACAAGGGTTTGGGGCAACGCATAGTTCATTTCCACTCCTATGTCTAAAGTTGCACACGGCGTTCCTTTTACCTTTTAATGAGGTGTTGCCAAGTTGCCATTGCGACTGCCCAATCTTCTTGAGTATGTATTGCCAAGACTCGCACTGCTGAGTCAGCGGTGGCAATATCCTCATCAACAGGTTTGTGGGTATTTTTTTCTGGGTCAATTTTTATACCCAAAAATCCAAAGGCATCGCAAGCAGCTTGGCGAATTCCGGGAGAATTTTCCCCCACACCAGCAGTAAACACTAAAGCATCTAATCCCCCCAGACTGGGAAGCATTGCCCCAATTCCAGAACGCAAGCGATGGACGTACATATCCCAAGCAAGTTGAGCGCGATAATTGCCTTGGGCGATCGCCTCCATCACTTGGGGCAAATCGCTGGATACACCCGAAATTCCACGCAAGCCAGAACCTTTATTTAAGACATAATCTAAACGTTCGGCTGAGTAATTTGATTGTCGCAACAGGTGAATCAAAATTCCTGGATCGACAGCACCAGAACGGCTACCCATCATCAATCCATCCAGGGGTGTAAACCCCATTGTCGTATCAACACTGTGACCGTTTTTAATTGCTGCCAAAGAGCAACCATTGCCTAAATGACAGGTGATTATCCGTAAAGAAGCTAAATCTCGATTGAGAATTTGAGCTGCACGTTTAGAGCAGTATTCGTGACTGATACCATGAAAGCCGTAGCGACGGATACCTAGTTCGATCCATTCGTAGGGACCGGGATAGATTGTCGCGGCATCGGGCATATGGGAATGAAATCCGGTATCAAAAACTGCCACTTGGGGTATATTTGCCAAGCTTTTTTCAATGGCTTCTATTCCTTCCAAAGCGGCTGGATTATGTGCCGGAGCCAGGTTAGAAAAACGAGCGATCGCCTTTTTAACTTCATCAGTAATTACCACACTGGCACGGTAATCTTGTCCACCATGTACTACACGATGTCCCACCCCGTCAATTTCTGACAACTGACTAATCACCTTCGTGGAACCCCGAGTCAAGGTATGAAGCATGTAAGCGACGTGTGCAGGTCGAGAATCAGCGTAGATTTCTTCCTCCAGCACCCCACCATTAGCTGATTTCACCTTGATTTCTGCCACACCGCGATCTTGAGTCCATTTAACTTGACCGAACCAAAGCGGTTCGAGTGGTTCTGTGGGCAGACCCTCCTCTGTTATTTCATACAGACAACTCTTTTGGCTGCTAGATCCGGCATTCAGTACCAATATTTTCATCGCTTTTTGTTGCCAGCAAGGTTGTAAGGATTCAAAGACGGGTTAGAAAAAATAAAAGGTAAAAATAAGTAACTTTTTTCTCGTTTATCGTTCCCTGCCAGAGGCAAGGAACGAGGGGAACGAGGGAAGGGATAGTATTTAAGCGGCGCCGACTTTAACGTTTGCTTCTAGAGTAGATAATCTTTCGGCAAGTAGTTTTTCTAGGCTTTCCAATGCTTTGGTGAAGCCTTCGATACCTTCTGCTAGTTTATCGAATGCCATGCGATCGCAGTTATGCATTTTTTCAAAGATATCTTTATCCATCGGTGTTTTTTCGATACCCATCTTCGGTGCATTCTTGGGATCGAGTTTGCGGGGCAATGCGTTTGTAGTCGATTGCAACTCAGCCAATAGTGCCGGAGAAATCGTCAACAAATCACAACCAGCGAGTTCAGTAATTTCACCAAGATTACGGAAGCTGGCTCCCATAACTTCAGTTTTGTAACCGAACTTTTTGTAGTAGTTGTAGATTGTTGTCACAGAAACAACACCTGGATCTTCGTGTGCGGGATAGCTATCGCGTCCGCTGTCTTTCTTGTACCAGTCGAGAATCCGTCCGACAAACGGAGAAATTAGGGTGACACCAGCTTCTGCACAAGCGATCGCTTGGTGAATGCCAAACAATAAAGTCAGGTTGCAGTGAATACCTTCTTTCTCCAAAATTTCCGCAGCTTTAATGCCTTCCCAAGTAGCAGCGATTTTGATGAGAACGCGATCGCGTCCAATTCCAGCGGCTTTGTATTGAGCAATTAATTCGTGTGCTTTATTCACCGTCGCATCAGTATCATAAGACAAACGCGCATCTACTTCCGTAGACACCCGACCAGGAATGATTTGCAAAATCTTCAATCCAAAAGACACTGCCAAACGGTCAAACGCCATCACAACAATTTGCGCTTGGGTTGCGCTAGATCCTGCATCTTTCTTTGCTTGAAGTAATGTCTGATCGACAATTTCCTGATATTCTGGCATCTGTGCCGCAGCAGTAATCAAAGATGGGTTAGTCGTCGCATCTTGTGGCTTAAACTTCTCAATTGCCTGGATATCTCCCGTATCTGCCACCACAACGGTCATTTCTCGCAATTGTTCTAGTAAATTTTTAGACATACATACTCCGTGAATGTTGTTTGCTTAGGATTTGCTCATTCCCCTGTTCTTTACATCCTTCGCTGCACCTTCAATTCCAATTGTGACAACTTTCCTTCACAATTGCCCATTTGGGGAGAGGGGGGCAGG
>NZ_JAOWRF010000283.1 GCF_025753815.1 Plectonema radiosum NIES-515
CAAGAAGCGCTTCAGGTATCAGAATTGCTGCAATTGAGCGAACTGCAAAACTTCTTTGGGGATGAGTGCGTACAGGTTGCCCGTCAACCAAGTAAAAACTCGGCTTCGGTGGCAAATAATACAAATAATCATGCAGCAGTTATAAACTCGATTATTCTTAATGAACGCACTTATATCCTGCTGCGTTTACCCAATGGGAAACTCAATAGTTATCCTGTGGCAATGTCGGAAAAAGAGTTAGAAAAAGAAATTGACCATTTGCGGTTAACCTTGGAAGATATTTCCACTGATGAATATTTGACGGAATCACAGAAAGTTTATGATTTAACGATCCGACCAATGGCTGAGGATTTAGCTCAAGCCAAGCCAAATACACTGGTATTTATTAACGATGGTGTATTGAGAAACGTACCGATGGCAGCATTGCACGATGGTAAACAGTTTCTTGTAGAAAAGTATGCGATCGCTACTACTCTCGGTTTTGATTTAAATTCCCACAAACAACACATCAAACGCGATACCAAAGCTGTAATTTTTGGATTAACCGCCGAAATTCCACCCTTTGCACCCCTGCCAAATGTTAAGTCAGAAACAGAAGGTGTACAGAAGATTCTAGGCGGTAAACGCTTTTTAGACAAAGACTTTACTCTAGAGAATTTACAGAAGCAAATTGATAACTTTGGCTACTCAATTATTCACCTTGCCACCCACGGTAAATTTGGTGCAGACCCCAATAGCACATTTCTGCAATTATTTGACCGTCGGGTGTCATTAAATGAATTTGAGTCAATACTGCTTCATAGCAAGAAGCCAATTGAACTGTTGACTTTGAGCGCTTGTCAAACTGCTGTGGGTGACAGTCGCGCTACTTTGGGGATTGCAGGTGTAGCATTGCGAGCTGGTGTGCAAAGTACCCTAGCGACTCTGTGGTTTGTCAATGATGCCGATACAGTGCCGCTGATTCAAGATTTTTATACTCAAATGCAACAGCCTAATCTTACCAAAGCTGAAGCATTAAGACAAGCACAACTGAAAATTATTGCAGACCCCAATGGACATCCAGCAATTTGGTCTCCGTTTGTACTGGTGGGGAATTGGCAATAGCAGTTGTAGAGACGACTTGCCGGGTCGTCTGTACTTGTAGAGACGACTTGCCGGGCTGTCTGTACTTGTAGAGACGACCCGCCGGGTCGTCTGTACGAAAAAAGCAAAGTTGGGAGTTAATAGTGATGAATAAGCAATTGTACTTGTGTTTGGTGACATTAGCATCTATGGTGTGTACACCTGCTTTGGGACAAATTACACCCGATAGTAGTTTAGGAACTACGGTTACAACTTCGGAGTTGATTAATGGAGTTTTGAGCGATCGCATTAACGGTGGCACAATTCGAGGTAATAATTTATTCCACAGCTTCAGTGAATTCAACATTAATACTGGACGAGGAGCATATTTCACAAATCCTGATGGTGTAAGCAATATTTTTAGCCGCGTTACAGGTACAAATCCTTCCAACATCAACGGCACATTGGGTGTGTTGGGTAATGCAAATCTATTTTTGATGAATCCCAACGGTCTTCTATTTGGTACAGGTGCTCAGTTGGATTTAAAAGGTTCATTTCTAGGAACTACAGCTAACAGTATAAATTTTGATGACAATTCAGTATTTTCCACTAGTCCCAACTCCCCTGCGGGCGGGGTAACTCCCTTACTCTCAATGAGTATACCTGTAGGGTTGGGATTTGGCAGCAATCCGGGAGCAATTCAAGTCCAAGGAATTGGACACAACTTAATCATCCAAGACCCCACCTTCTCACCGTATTTACCTGGGGGTTCGACAACAAGATTGCAGGTACAACCGGGAAAAACCCTGGCACTGGTAGGTGGAGACGTGAATCTGAATGGTGCTAGCCTAACTGCTGCTGGTGGACGCATAGAGTTAGGGAGTGTCGGTGCAGTAGGTCAGGTGGGTTTGAATGCAACTCAGGGAGGATTCAAGTTGGACTATGGGAAGGTGCCAACAACAGCGAATATCCAACTAAGGCAGCGATCGCTTGTAGATGTGAGCGGAGTTACTGCGGGTTCGATACAAGTGCAATCTAACCGCATCAGCCTCAGCGATGGATCAGTAATTTGGAGCCAAAATCGTGGCATCCAAGCAGGAGGGGATATTAACATCGGTGCTGGGGATTTGTTAGAATTAAGCGGTGTAACCACCGATGAGCGCTTGCGAAGCAGCATTGTCAGTGAAACGGTAGGACTTGGTGCAAGTGGCAACATTGCTATTTCCACTAATAGATTAATCTTGGAAAACGGAGCGGCAATTACCAGCAGAACATATACCCCCGCTCCTAGTGGTAACATCAAGGTCAACGCGACTGATTTTATTCAGATGCAAGGTGTATCACCGAAAACTGGTCTATCCAATTTGCTGGGTTCTACTACGTATTATTACCCTAGGGAGCCGAAAGACTTGCCCGCATCAACAGCCAAGGCTGGAGACGTAACCATTACAACGCGGCAGTTGTCTGTGCGAGATGGTTCTTATCTATTGGCACTCGCGTTTGGTGATGGTGATGGTGGCAATATCTCAATCGACGCTGACACAATAGAAGCAAGAGGTAGCACACCCACTACAGCGGCTTTAATCCTAGCTAGTTCGATTGTAAGTGTGGGTTCTCGCTGGGGAAATTCTGGTAACGTCACGCTGAATACGCGCACCCTCAACCTTCAGGATGGAGGCACTGTAAGCACTAGCAGCTTAGGCACCGGCAATGCCGGCACGGTGACTATTAATGCGACTGAATCCGTGGAACTCACGGGGAAAGCACTAGGGGTCGATCTTGTCAGCAACATTAGCTCAACGGTTGGCTCATCAAGTTCTCTAGTTAGAACTTTAGCGACTTACAGCGCAATTGGAGATTCAGGAAATGTCACTATCAGCACACGTGAGTTGAAAGTAGGCAATTCGGCTGCGGTAAGTGTTCAAAATTTTGGTACTGGAAATGCAGGTACGTTGAGAATTAATGCAAAATCGGTGCAATTAGACCAGCAATCTGGCATTGCTGCTACCACGGCTTCTGGTGAAGGAGGTAACATCTTCTTACAAGCAGACAATTTGCAACTACGGCACAATAGCGGAATTCTTACCAATGCTGGTGGTACGGGGAATGGTGGAAATATAAATGTGGATGTGGGGGCAATATCTCAACTTGAAAACAGCAATATCACCGCAAATGCTGTTCAAGGTAAAGGCGGTAATATCCAAATTACCACTCAAGGAATTTTCGCCGATTCTGGCAGCAAAATCACCGCTTCTTCTCAATTAGGTATCAATGGACAAGTCAAAATTACTACTCCCGATGTCAAGCAAGACAATGCTTTACAAGAACAAGCAACTAATTTTGTTAATACAGATGCGGTGGTGGCAACAAGTTGTCTCGCTTCACGGAATGCAACACAAGGAAAATTTGTAGTTACAGGTAATGGTGGCTTACCAGAAAATCCCAATAATGATTTGCTGTCTTTATACTCAGTAGTACCTGTTCAGGCTACAAATCCGAGGGCAAACTCCAGGGAGCAGCCTGCAATTACTAGTTGGAAACTAGGCAACCCCATAACTGAAGCTACTCAGTTAGTCGCAACAACTGATGGAAGGTTAATATTAACTATCAACAACAGCGAAGTTATTCCCCGCTCCCAACAGCAGATATGTTTTTAGAAGATGTTTGAATCAATCTCAGTAGACATAGACGTGAAAAAGAATGTAGAGACGTGAAATTTCACGTCTCTACAAGGGTTTCGGGCAACGTATAGTTCATTTCTGGAGATGTCTAGTACTTACGCAAAAATTCTCTCTCTTCCTCATACCTCTGTGAACTCTGCGTTCTCTGCGGTTCGTTTTTCCATAACGAGTGCGTAAGTCCTAAATCTGTTTGACACAAACAGAGGCTTTAAAACCCCCATTCCCCGCTTCAAAACGGTTGATAGTTCAAGGAGAAGAATAAACCATTATCTTGGAGTGAATCTCCTTGCCGATTAATCGAAGTTAGGGGAAGTCCCCAATCTAAACGAGCCGCAAAATTATGATACTGCCAGCGTAGACTTAAACCGGTGCCAGCAAACAATCTATTATCTACACCTGTACCGTTATTGTTCCAAACTTTACCAACATCCAGGAATGGAGCTACTTGGATTGTCCCAAAACCACCTGGATCGTTAACTACACCAAAGCGCACTTCAAACGAACCTGTAACGGCATTGTCTGCTACAAATTGGTTTTGTCGATAGCCCCGGATGGTATCAATACCACCAATACTAAACTGTTCTAGAGGTAGCAACGAGTCAGGGCTGAGTTGAGTAGCAAAGCGAGCAACCCCAACTACATCTTTACCCATATTTTGCGCCCACTGAAACTGACCAATCCAACTGAAAAAGCGTCCATCAACTCCACTATTATTTACCGTAGCGTCGAAAGCTCCTATACCCAAGCTAAACTGCGATCGCGCGGCTAAGACTCGTTTCGGTGTACGGTTAATCCAATCTTGACCAAAGCGCAACACTGTTACTCTCGATTTACCATTTTCTGGTCCCGTTGAGAAAGAAAAAGGTATATTTTCGAGCAAGAAAGTTTGACTTTGCCGTAAATCTGCTGACAAACTGAGGGCAAATTCGCTTTTGGGTGTGTTGACGATTGGTTGACGGAAGCCGAGGGAAAATGTTTTAGTGCGTCCGAGGATATCTAAAGGTGAAAAAGGAGCTTCGATGACGCGGCTGTTACTGTCAGCATAACGCAAACTTAAAGTGCCGTTGCGGGCGTTTAGAGGAACGGCATAACTTAAATCGTAGCTCTTTGCTCCGGAAGTATAACCAATATCTCCCGAAAAGCGATCGCCTAAACCAAGTAAATTTTGATAGCTAAAATTGCTGCTACCTCTTGTAGAACCAACACTGGGAGAGTCACGATTTTCGACTGTAAATGTGCTCCTAAAAGGTCGAGCTTCTTTTAAAGTTACAGATAATATACTGCGTCCTGGAGTTGTACCCGCTTTCATTTCCGCTTGTACTGAGTCAAACAGCGGGTCTAATTGTAATACTTGCAACGCTGTTTCCAGACGACGGAGATTAAGTGGTGTACTAGCAGCAAGACTGATGCGCGATCGCACATAATTTTCTCTGAGTCGAGTTAATCCCTTAACTTCTATCGAGTCGAGTTCCCCTTCCACAACTTGAACGCTGACAACCCCACTCGAAACATCCTGCGGGGGTAAAAATGCCCCAGATGTGGTGTATCCCGAACTAGTATAAAAATCCGTCACGGCTGCGCGAATTGCTAGTAGTTGTTCAAAGTTCGCTTGCTTGCCAACAAAGGGTTCTACAACTTTATTTATCTCTTTCCTGGAGAATACTGTATTGCCTAATACCTGTACCTGTCGGATTTTGACTGCTGTTTGAGAAGCGATCGCATTTTTATTTCCAACTTGGGTTTCTGGAACTTTATCCAGGGAGTTTTCAGCTTGTGAAACCCCATCTGTCTGGGTTGCAAAGAGTGAGATTTGAGAATTATTTCGCAAAACAGCCAGCAGTCGCTGCATTCTTTTTGATTTTTCTTCGTCTTGTGATATTTCAGTTACTGGTAAGAATTGCAATTGGGTATCAGATTCAGCTAGGGTAGAAGAGTTGAAACTCAAGTATGATACCCCTGTTATTATTGCTAAAAGGTAAAATTTTACTGATTTGACTGGTGATAACATTTTTTACAAGCATCTCTCCACCAACCATAGAGTGCCCATAAATGTTCGATTAGTAACACCCACCCCTAAGACCTTCAAGGTGTGTTATTTTCCAGTTTTTTCTAGTAGGACTTACGCAAAAACCAAGATCGCTCCTCTTATTCCTTGGCTTCCTTGGCTTCCTTCTCCCGAAGGGAGAGGCTAGCGCCAAGGCGGTTCGTTTTCCTATAATTCTGCGTAAGTCCTGTCTAGTTTAGAAATTAATTTGACCTACCCTCCCCCACTCCCCCCCTCCTCCCCTCCTCCCTCACCGCCAACCGAGGTGATTTCTGAGTGTTTGCCGCATAATGTCTACGGGGACGGATTCTAAATCTAACCAGATTTTTAAGGCTGATGCACCTTGCTGGACTAGCATTTCTAATCCATCAATAGCGATCGCACCTTGTTGTCGTGCTAGTTCGAGAAATCGTGTCGGGCTAGGATTATAGATTAAATCGTAGGCGATCACTCCTAATTGCAAATCCCTCATTTCCTCTGCACTTAAAGGACACTGTTCAACGTTGGGATACATTCCCACTGGCGTTGTGTTTACCAACAACTGTGCTTGGGAAATTATCCTTGACATTTCCTCCCATTTATGTATTTGAAAATTAACTTCTGGCGATAAATTGTCCCAACTATTGCGGAATTCTTTCAACTTCTGCTCATTGCGCCCAATTACATGAACCGACGTACAACCTAGCTGGATACAACCCGCCACAACAGCCCTCGCTGCCCCACCATTGCCTAAAATTACTGCTACCGTCTGCTGCCAATTTCGCCTATACGTTGTTTGCAGAGGAGCTATAAATCCTTCTATATCAGTGTTTGTCCCAATCCAATGATTATCTTTACGAAAAACAGTATTTACAGCTCCTACAGATTTAGCACTTGGATGAATTGCCGATAAATAACTCATAATCGCCTGTTTATGAGGAATTGTCACGTTAAATCCTTTAACACCAATAGCAGAAAAGCCTTGGATCGCTTTCGGCAAATCATCTGGTTTGATGGAAAAAGGCAGATAAACGTAATCTAGTCCCAAAGATTCTAGAGCTGCATTATGCATCAACGGTGACAGCGAATGTTCAACCGGATGCCCAATTACTCCTAGCAGTTTCGTTTTTCCAGTTATCATTTTAAATCAATACTTTCAGCTTATAAGTTTGAATTAATGCTCAAATTTAAGTAATTTCAACAACATATAATAAAAAACCCCTACTTTCAAGTAGGAGTTTAATGTACATTACATATTCAACAGTAACAACGCTTGCTCCAACTGCATCTTAGCTTTATGCAAGTTAAGCAGCGTTTCTTGGTCATAGCGATGGGGATACTCTAAACGCTTTGCTTGCATCGTTGCTCTAATCAATGCCGCTTGTTGGTCGGTAGGTTCTCCCATTTGGTCAAGTGCTTGCCCTAAGTCCTGATAGCTTTTAAAGGTCATTCTCCTTAATCCTTCCCCGGATTTCATCTGACGTAAGGCAATAGCTGCAAAGGTCAATAAAGTATCAATCCAAGCAGTTTTATAACTAGGGTTTCCCAGTGGCTTCAATCCATACTGCTTGCAGAGTCCCTTAAGTTCCCCTAAGGTTTTGATTTCTAATTCAGAACGTGTAAACATGGAATTGTCCATTTTAAAAAGGTGGATATTGGTGGTTGCTAGTAGTCGTCAAACAAATCAACCACCAATTAAACAATTTATCCCTATGTACACATTCGATTCAACCTCTATTTACATTTCTTAATTGATGCCAAACCCTAAAGGGAACCCTGAAAACCTTATCAAGCTTGTTACTGACAGAGATGAACCGTTAACTGAAACGGTGACTATCAGGGTTCCCGCATCCATTAAGCAAAAGCTAAAATCATTAGACAATCACGCAGAGTTCTGTAGACAGGCTATTTATAAGGCTTTGAGGGAACTAGAAGGTAGTGATGAAGATTTTACGTAATCAATCGTTGCATAATCTTAATATTTTAAATCTCGCACGCACCAAGCACGCCTAAAGGTAGAAATTTAATTTAGGTGCTAAAAACTCTTAAATAATCAGCCTATCGCCTGAGAATGCCGAGCTACAATTATTAAAGGTTACTTAACATTTCTTTATATCATGCAGGCAACTACACGCCCAGCTACAACCCCGATTCCGGGAAAATATTGGCAGTGGCGAGGGCACAACGTTTACTACGTAAGAGCGGGAGAAAAAAAAACCCAACGTCCACCCTTGCTGTTAGTGCATGGGTTTGGTGCTTCTACTGACCACTGGCGTAAGAATATCACAGGACTGTGTAACGATTTTGAAGTTTTTGCCATCGACCTTTTGGGATACGGACGTTCCGCTAAACCGAAGTTGGAATATAGCGGTGAATTGTGGCGCGACCAACTTTATGAGTTTATCACTGAAGTGATTGGTGAAAAAGCGGTTTTAGCAGGTAATTCCCTTGGTGGGTACGCTTGCTTGTGTTTAGCAGCGCAACATCCTGATGCGGCAGCTGGTTTGGTTTTGCTTAACAGTGCTGGACCTTTTAGCGAAAATCAGACTTCATCAGAACCAGAAGCGTTACAACCAGAAATTCAGCCTCCCAAGCAAACAGATACACTGCAAAAACTATTTGGTGACGCTGTTAAATGGATTTTTCAACAACCGTTAGCGCAGTTTCTTTTATTTCAATATGTGCGACAGCGTTGGGTAATTCGGCAAACTTTAGAGAAAGTGTATCTTGACAAAAGTGCGATTACAGACCAGTTGATAGAAGAAATTCATCGACCTTCTAACGATCCTGGTGCGGTGGATGTATTTGCTTCGATGTTTAGCACTCCTAAAGGAGAGAAAAATGATGTTTTATTGCAGCAATTAACTTGTCCGTTGTTGATATTATGGGGTGAAGCTGACCCTTGGATGAATGCGAGAGAACGTTCTAAAAAGTTTCGGCAATACTATCCTCAACTGACGGAATACTTCTTGCAAGCGGGTCACTGTCCTCATGATGAAGTACCGAATCAACTAAACCCACTTTTACGAGATTGGGTTTTGTCTATTGCATAGTCTTCGTAGTAAGCCTTTAAGCGCTGAAGCGCTTACTACAAGCAGATTTATTTGAGAATGTAGGACTTAATTTCTTGATCTATTTGGTCGGTAATAATCTCAGTGCCGATCGCAGGTTTATTAATATTAACTTTGAGAAAATTTATCTTGTCTCGTTCTGTAAATTTTTTGTCGTTATCAGAGTCTTCAATAACTTTTAGTAAAATAGCACCAACACTTTGAATAATTGTCCAATTAATGAGTTGAGTATTGTTCGGGGTAATTTGCTGGAGATTCTTTCCTGAGGAATCTGAGATATATCCAATAATTGCATCTTGGGTGTTCAGTTTATTATCTTTGTTTGTATCGTTTTCAATTATTTTATACAACCAAAATCTTGTTGATGGCTTTCCGGCTTCTTTTTTCTCCAAAAAATCAAAGGCAGTTATAATTGCTTTTTTCTTGAGTAATAGATTTGTTTCTCCATTTCTTTTATGAAAAAATATAATATTAAAAAATTGAATTTCTTTATCAGAATAACCTGAAGAATCTAAATAACTTCTTCTATTTTGATTATTATCTTTGATCCTAACTGGAATCATCACATAATCTGATTGTTCTTTCAAGATTAAATCACCGTAAACAATATTGGGTTGTGACTTTTCCTCGGCAATTGAAGAAGTTTTTGCCTGTTCTGCTTTTCTAAAAACATTTGCCTGACATGACGAAGAAACTATAGCGACGATAATAGCTGTAGTAATTTTCTTCAAGTTATGATTTATCATGAAATTTCAGCCTAATGTCTTATCCTATTGTATTCACGCTTGACAAAGTTGCAAGCTAAAAGCAGCTTACATGTGCTAGCTAGTTGATAAATGTAAACTCGGTGAAGTAGGCTGACAAAAAAAATTTAGACTTTGTGAACACACTAATTATCTAATTGTTAGTGTTATCTTCTTTCTGTGGTATGGATAATAATTATCGGCGTTGCAGAGAAAGCGGGATGATTTGACAATCAACGTCGAGAAATTCAGCATATTGTAGAGACGTTCCGACGGAACGTCTCTAGGATTCATCCCAAGATTACCCAACGCTTAATCATCGTATTATTCATCATAAAACACTCAAAAACCTGGTCAAGGTTGACCAGGTTTTCCAAAATTTGCGATTCTCAAATTGTTAAACTTGCTAAGTAATAAAATCAGTCAAAAACTAAGGTGGATACAACAACGGGCAAACTCAGCATATTTACGTTTTTCCGTTTTAGGATTTGGCTTCCCTATTCAACTTAGGGGCTGTGCCACTTATTTTTATGCTGTTATTCGCTTGGGCTGATGACGGGGGACACGAAGTCATTTGCCCTTTGACTTTGGTTGTGGTTTGTTTGGTGTCCTACTATTTAAGTTATCACTTAAATCTGAGATTGGAATCGGTTGTTTAATAAAGTTAACGTTTCGTTTAATTTTGAAATATATAGTAGTTTTTCGTTCTGATGAGCAAGTTAATTGAAGTATATTGAGAAGCGATCGCCTAAACACTTAATCATTGCCACTGGATAATCAGGGTTAGCTGGATTCGGTATCAAGCGCTGATTTTTGCAATCTACCAGTAAATCTAACTGTTCCAAAATCACCTGACCAATCAACACCTCATTACCCACAACTAAAGCCTCTGCTACAGTTTCACGTCCTTCACACTCAATGATTACAGGTCCAGTTACTCCGACAATTTCCTCACTTCCGTTAGCATATTGAGCAAGTCGCTGACCTCTAATTCGCAAACCCAGCTGTTCTACAATAATAGTAGGAATTACTAAAGACACTGCCCCTGTATCAACTAATCCTTGAGTTTCATGCTCGCGTAATAACCTTGGTGCTAGCAAACCTCGATTTACTAACTCCTCATCTACAGCATTGGTTAACTTTACTTTAGCGTGAACTGCTCCCATCATTTGTTTTACTAATACTTTCCTATTTGATTATATCTTTCTTTAACTTCAAAGAATTAATTCAATTAATACAGCAGATTTAAGGTAAATGAAGTACATATATAAAACCCAAAATCTTGTAGAGACTATTCTGTGCTACGTCTCTACGTCTATTCGATATTATCGCGATAGGCTGCTGTCAATAAAAATGTTTAGATAAATATAGGTAAAAATCAAGATTCAATTTATTGTTATTTACGAATAATACCCAGTCAAAAATCCACGCATCAGACTTTTCGCAAAATTTCAAATCTCAAATCGACCCATCTTTTGCTGTAAATAGCTAAAATCAGAATGTTTATTTATTCGCACTGAAGTTTTGGCTACTGTATCTTGTCCCCGTTGTCATCAACTCGTTGACAGTCAAGCTGTCACCTGTCCCCATTGTCGCACAACTCTCAAAGCATTCGGACATCCCGGCATTCCCTTACATCGTGCCACAGGGAAAGAGTATTTGTGCGACAGTTGCACCTACCATGCTGATAATAGTTGTAACTTTCCTCAACGTCCTTATGCTAAAGAATGTACTCTCTATCAAAACACTGAACACAGCAAGTTAGAGTTGCAAAAACAGCGTGAAAACACCAGCTTTTCTGCAACTGTAAAAAACTGGATTAAACGCAATTCCTCTTTGCTATTGTTACTAAGCTTAGTATTAGTTTGTTTGCTGATAGCTCTATTGAAATAGCAAGTTAGTAGTTAGTAGTTAGTAGTTAGTAAAACACCTACCAACTATCAACTCTCAACTATTTCATTAAAAACAGTTAAATCAAACCAAAAAGTTGTCCCGACACCAACTTCACTCACGAGATGGACTTGACTGTGATGCTTTTCTTCGATGATATTTCTGACAATCGATAGTCCTAAACCTGTGCCTTCTAAAGTGTGAACTCTGTTTTCAACCCGGAAGAAGCGGTCAAAAATTGCTTTTTGGTCTTCTGGAGGGATGCCAATACCAGTATCGGAGATTTCTACCCGCACTTGACCAGGCTGGTTGTGATTGGGTTTTGGGTCTAATTGATAAGTGCGAATTGCAACTTTGCCACCAGCAAGAGAAAATTTGAGGCAATTACCAACGAGATTTGCTAACACTTGCAGCAACAAATCATAGTTACCAACTACTAACGGTAAATCTGGGGCAACTTCTTGAATAAGTTCGATGCCTTTATCTCTAGCATTAAGTTGGTAAGTACGTAGAGTTTGGTCGATCGCTTGCGGCAAATCGACTCCATTAAAGTGATAATTGCGACCAGATTCTAGCTTGGACAAATCTAAAACATCATTAACCAGACGAGTCAGGCGATCGGTTTCATGGTTAACTGTCTCTAGAAATTCCCGCCGTTGATCTACACCCAAATCTTCACCGTATTCGTGCAGAGTTTCGATAAACGATTTGATATTAAATAAAGGAGTTCGCAATTCGTGGGAAACGTTGCTGATAAATTGGCTTTTTGCCTCGTTTAGTTCGACTTCGCGGGTAATATCTTGCACGGTGATGGCAATACCTTTAATACTCTCGCGTTGCTGGTTGAGAACTGTAGTTAAAAGAATGCGGATGGTGCGCTTAATAGGTTGGCTAATGGGGATGCGAAACTCAGCGCTTTCGCAGTCACCTGCTGCCATTTCATACAAAGGACGGGTAATTTCCATTTGCACTGTTGAGGGCAAATGAGACAAAATACTACTACCTTCTACATGACTATTTTCCCAGCCAAAAATTCGCCGCGCTGTGGGGTTGACTAATATCACCTGCATGTTGTTGTCAATGAGCACTGCACCATCGGCAATGGTGGAAACCAACGTTTCTAACTTGGCTTTTTCTGCCGTTAGTTCCTCAATATTTTGTTCTTCGTAACTCTCCAAGCGCTCTGCCATGTCATTAAAGCTTAAAATTAACCCTCCCAGTTCACCCCCTAGTGGTAAGTCAATTCGCTGCTGAAAATTTCCGGAAGCAATTTGTTTTACTCCCGCTAAAAGTTCTTTAATTGGCTTGGTAATGGTTAAAGCGTTGACTACTCCTGCCAAAATCACCATTACCCAAATCGTAATAAATACAGCAATGGTGACATCGCGGGTAAAATTTGTGGAAATGACTGCGGTTTGATTGGGGTTAATGCCGATCGCTAATACACCCAAATATTTGTTATGAACAATCAAAGGCACAAATACATCAGTTACGACTCCATCCGGTGACTGGTGTTGTCGCACCATCGGCTTATCTGCATCGGCAGCATAATCATCTGGTAGCTTTATCCGACGCTCAATTGTTAGGGACGTTTCTACCTCTGGTTCGGAAAAGGGAATGCCAAAAAAGATTTTCCCAGTTTCATCAGCGTAGAGCATATAGCGCACGCTAGAGGTACTGCTGTAAAAGCGTTGGGAAAATTGGGCAACTTCCGTGAGATTTTCGTCTTCTATTAGCGGTGCGATATTACCAGCTAGTAGCAGTCCGAGGTCACGACCAAAGCGGGTATCATTTAGACGTGCATCCTGCTGAATCGTATTCACTGCCCAGAAGGTTAGACCACTCATAATTAAAGAAACCACTAAAGTGGCAGCAGCCAAAAGCTTGGTCTGGAGAGTAAACTCCGACCACCAATTGGCGATCGCTTCTCGGATTGTTTTAAAAAAAGCCAGCATTTTAAACAAATTGTTAGTAGTTTCTCTTATAAACCCCAACAACTAAAAATTAACAGTTAATTTGACAAATATGTTAATGGGAGTGGGGGAGGGGAGGAGTGGGGGAGTGGGGGACTCCTTGGATAATAATTCTTCTTTCCCCCCTCCCCCTATCC
>NZ_JAOWRF010000045.1 GCF_025753815.1 Plectonema radiosum NIES-515
CTAACGGTAGTATAAATATTTTTCTAAAAACAATCTCCGGGAATTAACCGGAGATAAGGCTAGATAGCGCCTAATACACAGTTTTTCGGGTTTATGCCGGAAATTACCGGGTTAAAGACTATCTGTATGAATCTAATCATATATTGATTAACGCTCTTTTATTACTCTCGCCAGATTAAATTTAAAACCCTATCTTCAGATTAGTCCGCGCAGGCAAACGAGCGTTTGTGTAGCCGCGACTTCCAGTCGTCAGGGCTTCATGAAAATATTCTCTGCCCAGAGTCATAGAAGAGCGTTAATCGTTTTTTAGTTTTGAGGTGATTGATGCGTCGCAGACTATTTTGGGTATTTATCCCTATTACCCTACTAGTTACATCTTGTGATACTGTGTTTGAATCTCACTCTTTTTTACCGGAAACTACTAAAAAAGATTCGCAATTATCCGCACGGGAAAATAGCCTCTCGCCATTGGAAAAACAAGTGATTGTAGAAATGAATAAAGCGAGAACAAACCCTGGAACTTATGCGGCTATCTTAGAAAAGTATAAAAAGCGCTTTGAAGGTAAACGAGTAAAAATTTCTGATACTGTCTATTTACAGACGACTGAAGGAGTCAAAGCAGTCGATGAAGCGATCGCATATCTCAAGTCAGTTCTTCCTGTAGAAACTTTAACAGCTTCTATTGGTATGTCTTTAGCCGCTAAAGATCATGTGAAAGACCAAGGAAAAACAGGTGCAATTGGTCATGAAGGTAGCGACAAAAGCGATCCCTTTATTCGCATCAACCGTTATGGAAGTTGGCAAAAAACTGCTGGGGAAAACATCAGCTATGGTTCCCACACGGCTCAAGATATCGTTATGCAATTAATTATAGATGACGGAGTACGATCGCGAGGTCATAGAACAAACATATTTAACCCAGCTTTTAAGGTAGCAGGAGTTGCTTTTGGCATTCACTCCACTTACAGGCAAATGTGCGTGATTGATTATGCTGGAGGATATCAAGAAAAATCCGTTTAATGTACCACCCTTCTAGTAAAGCTGTAAATCTCAACGTACAAGTCCAAGGCGAAGGATTCCCTATTTTATGCTTACACGGTCATCCTGGTTCTGGTTCTAGCCTTTCTGTATTTAGCGATCGCTTGTCAAAACGTTTTCAAACTATCGCCCCAGATTTGCGCGGATACGGCAAAAGTCGCTTTCAAGATGATTTTGATATGCGCGACCATTTGACCGACTTAGAAGCACTTCTAGACCGTTTGGGGATAGAAAAATGCTTAGTCTTGGGATGGTCTCTCGGTGGCATTTTGGCGATGGAACTGGCACTAATGCTACCACAGCGGGTGACTGGATTAATTTTGATTGCTACGGCTGCTAGACCTAGAGGAAATCATCCGCCGATTAGTTTGCCGGATAATTTGTATACTGGGATTGCTGCTTTATTGAACTGTGTAAAACCAGGTTGGCGCTGGAATATTGAGACATTTGGCAAGCGATCGCTTTTTCGTTATCTGATTCAACAACATACACCCACTGCCTACCGTTACATAGCCTCATCAGCGGTGCCGGCTTATTTGCAAACTTCCCCTGCTGCCACTCGCGCCCTTTTCGGTGCGATTCAATCTGGTTACAATCGAGTTACAGATTTAGAGCAAATTTTCTGTCCCAGTCTAGTACTTGCAGGTACAGAAGACCGCCATATCACAGTTAATTCTAGCTTAGAAACTGCTCAACACCTGATAAATTCTCAGTGGCTGTGCTACCCCAACACTGCTCATCTCTTCCCGTGGGAAATTCCTGACCAAGTACTGAGCGATATCGACTCCTGGCTGCAAGAGCATCCGCAAGTAGTAGCTAATAGCCATTAGCTATTAGACATCGACCGCTATGCTTATTATGCGTTGCCGGAAACCCTTGTAGAGACGTAGCATTGCTACGTCTCTACGTATTGTCGGGAGATGTCTATTAACTATTAGCCATTCGATTACATTTGACCGCTAAAGGCAGGCTTTACTTTACGGTCAATCCGTTCCCCCAAATCTTCAGCAATGGTTAAAGTACCTGGTTTGCAGCGTTTGACATTTACTGCAATTCCTTGCGCTCCTTCCACTTCCAAATCTTCTACATAGCCTTTGATTGCTGCTTTGGCTTCAGAGGAACTGATAAATGGTCCAAAGTAGTAGGTGCAATTGGGCTTTTGTGTCCCAATCTCAACCCACCAAGCCAAGCCAAAGCTGTCGAACGTATTAATTAAGGTTTCCTTGAGGTTATACCAAATGGTTTTCATTGTTTTCGCCAGTTGATAAGTGTGCTTTTTGGGTGTTAAACGTGTCTTACTGATTTTGTATCTTTACATTTCTTTATACTCTGTTATCATTCGTTTTCCAAGCGGTTTTTTGTAACTTGTCTAAATGCAGCGTATTTAACCAGCGTTGGCGATAAATTTCATAAAGCGCCATCCCAGCCGCCACGGAAGCATTCAGGCTAGGAGTATTCCCTTGTAAAGGAATCGACACTAAAACATCGCAAGAGCGCTGTGTGAGCATACTTAAGCCTTCGCCTTCCGAGCCAACTACCAACACAATGGGAATAGGTTTTTTATTGTCATGTTTAGGATTGACGAATTCAACGGTATGCAGGGGTACGCTTCCAGTGACAGCGGTGCCGTAAATCCAAAAATTAGCAGCTTTCAAGGCTTCCATTGCGCGGCTGAGGTTAATTACTCTGGCAACCGGAAAGGTTTCTAGGGCACCTGCGGCGACTTTCATCACCGTGGAAGTGATTCCAGAGGCTCGGCGTTGGGGGATTACTAATCCTTGAGCGCCGATCGCCTCAGCTGTGCGAATAATTGCACCCAAGTTGTGGGGATCGGTAATACCGTCAGCCACGACAATTACTGGCGCATCGGTAGTAGAAAAAGCTTTGGTTATTAACTCGTCTAACTCCATGTAAGCGTGGGGGGCAATTTGCGCCGCTATTCCCTGATGATTTGCGTAGGAGGTGATTTGGTCTAAGCGCTTTGGTTCAACTTCATCAATCACCGCTCCGTTGTCTTTCGCTTGCAAAATCAAATTATGAAAGCGGGGATCGTAGCGCAGCTTAGAAGTAATCCAAATTCGATTTAGACCGCGCTGATTTTCTAATGCAGCCAACACTGGATAGCGACCGTAGATTAGATCGCTATCTTCTGTTGGTTTAGATGCAGATGCATCAGAGAAACTGCGACGTGGTGGGCGTGAGTCGTCTCTAGATGAAAATGCATCAGAGAATTTGCGACGTGGTGGGCGTGAGTCGTCTCTAGATGAAAATGCATCAGAGAATTTGCGACGTGGTGGGCGTGAGTCGTCTTTTGCGCCTTCACCTATTGGTTTAGATGGGGATGCATCAGAGAATTTGCGACGAGGGCGTGAGTCGTCTTTTGCGCCTTCACCTGATTTAGATGGGGATGCATCAGATAACTTGCGACGTGGGCGTGAGTCGTCTTTTGCGCCTTCACCTGATTTAGATGGGGATGCACCAGATAACTTGCGACGTGGGCGTGGATCGTCTTTTGAGCCTTCACCATCTTGAGGTCGGGGACGAATCGAACTAGAAATGACACGTTTGCCTTTAATTTTTAAAGATGGTGCGCGATTCGATTGGCGATTGGAGTTGATTTTTCTTGGATTTGACATATTACTTTGGTAGAACGGATGAGTAAGCATCCCGATTTCATCAAGTTGGACTTACGGACTCTCAGTTATTATTTTTTAGTGAGGTATATTTCTCACGGTTTTTCTAGCTGGAGTTTTTGCAGCAGTTCGGTTAAGCGTTGAGAATCGGTAAGATACAAATAACCAATTAAAGTTTCGAGACTAGTTGCTTGTTGATAAATTTCTCTTTCAAGGCGCTTGGGACTTTTTGTAGCGGCATTACGACCGCGCCGAACAATTTCTAATTCTGTGTCCCTCAGATAAGGAGTGAGCGATCGCAATATTTTCGCTTGTGTTTCTGCTCGCACTTGTGCCACAACTAAACGATGGTAACTTTCCACTCGCTGTGGTGGCAGCAGATAAAACATCCTCATATGAAGTTCATAAACTGCATCCCCCAAATATGCCAGGGCTGCCGGAGAAACTTTTCGCACATCTTTGAGGGAAATCTCTTGAGGTAACTGCTCTGTGGTTGCCTTAATTAATTGCTCGGAAGATGAATTTTGCATGTTTGTTGCATTTGATTCATCTAATAGCTCTTCCTCCTTTGATTCCACTACTTAACTATTCCTTTCGGCTACATTGATTTTTTCCACAGATTCTGGTGCTGATACACCGAGCATAATCAACACTAGCAAAATTATTCCTAATTTTATCTTTTTAGTTTTAAATTTACATTTAGTTAGACAATTTTCAGATTGCTATATACTTTACCAATAGGTTTGATCGAGCTTTTGTATCTGGGAATTGCGATCCCCAAGTTTGAGTTAATTATTCTTGATTTTTGGCGCTTTGCTAGGCATTTATACGTTGAGTAAAGATGCTTAGATTTAGCTGCAAGTGGGCGATCGCACTTTTCTTTTTATCAGGTAAATGATAGATGTCCTCTGCAAAAGTAATAATAATTAAGCTATCGAAATGAAAATCTCGATAGCTTAATTATATTTGTCAAGCAATTCTCGACTACTAGATGTTTTTTAGAGCCGCATCAACTGATGTTTGCAGGGAGAGAAACTTCTCTAAGCGAACAAGCTTGACTGTTTGAGTAACGCGGGCGTTTGTGACAATTTGCAAAGTGCCTTCGGCGTTTTGAGCCTGCTTGGCTAGCTGCACTAGAGCACCCAAGCCAGAGCTATCAACAAAGTCAATCTGTGAGAGATCCAGAATTATGTGCTTTGGACCTTCATCAATCTTGCTGCCTAGCACCTTGCGAAAAGTCGGTTCTGAAAAGGCATCCAACAGACCTGTGAGACGGAATAGCTGACAGTTATCCCGGACTTCGCGAGTACCTCTCAGGCTCACGGTTAGATTAAGTGATTCAGCTATAACTCCCTCCTTATCGTTAAGGTAAACGTTCAAGTATAGATGGTTTTTGAGCAAGTTGTCTATAACTAGGGACTAGAGACTGGGGACTGGGGACTGGGGACTGGGGACTAGAAAAGAGATTAATTATTATGGCAGATCTATAATTTTTCCTAATCCCTAATCCCTAATCCCTTTTTGTTGCTTGCATCGATTGGACAAACTGTTCAAACAAATAATCAGCATCGTGAGGTCCGGGACTTGCCTCTGGGTGATATTGTACTGAAAACACAGGCAAAGACTTATGACGTAATCCAGCAACAGTGCGATCGTTTAAGTTCAGGTGGCTAATTTCTACCTGGGTGTGGGGTAAAGAATCTGGATCGATGGCAAAACTGTGATTTTGGCTGGTAATTTCTATCCTTTGTTGTAATCCTGCTGGTTGATTTAAACCTCGATGCCCAAATTTGAGTTTAAAGGTTTCTGCCCCCAATGCATGACCTAAAATTTGGTGTCCCATGCAAATGCCAAAGATGGGTTTTTCCGCAGAAAGCAAAGCTTTAGCGGTTTCAATTCCTTCGGTGACTGTGGAGGGATCCCCAGGACCATTGGAAAGAAAGATCCCATCTGGATTGTATTTAAGAATTTCCTCAGTTGAGGTGTGCGCGGGAACAACGATAACTCGGCATCCGTAAGCAGCTAAACGGCGTAAAATATTCCGTTTGATGCCAAAATCAAGAGCAACAACGGTGAAAGAACCTTCAGAATTTGCCACACCAACTGGGTTAAATTCCCAAGTTGCATCTGTGGGATCTGACCATTCATAAATCGTTGGGGTGGTAACTTTGCGAACTAGATTTAATCCCTTCATGTTTGGAGCAGCTTGTACTTTTTCTAACAATTCCGCCTCATCGAGAATCGAGGTAGAAATGCCGCCATTCATGGCTCCAAACATGCGAATTTTGCGGGTGAGAGCGCGGGTATCAATTCCGTAGATACCCGGTACTTGGTGCTGTTTGAGGTAATCTGGTAACGATTGTGTTGATCGCCAATTACTCGGTTGATGACAAATATTGCGAGCGATCGCACCTTCTACTTGTGGTCCTTCCGATTCCTCATCAAGAGGATTCACCCCAGTGTTTCCTAACTCAGGATAAGTAAAAATAACTATCTGACCGCAGTAACTAGGGTCGGTCAGTACTTCTTGATATCCGGTCATCCCAGTATTAAAGACCACTTCCCCGATCGCAGTGCCAGTAGCACCGAAAGACCAACCGCGATAAGTAGTTCCATCTGCCAGGACAAGTAAAGCAGGTATTGCGTCAGACAGGGGCATTTTAAAGAGGGTTAAAGGGGAAAGGGGAAAGGGGAAAGGGGAAATGCCCCATGCCCATTGCGGGCGTGCCCAATTCCCAGTTTCCCCAATCGAATGTCAATTATCTCATGAGTTGTTCAATTTTGAGTTGTAAGTAAAATTAATTAAAAATTAATAATTAAACAGATAAAATTTGAGAAGGAGAATTGAAGTGCAGAAGTAGATTTCAATAGCCTTGGGCAAGTAAAATGTCAAGTAATTATGCTTCATTCTTATTTATCTCGTGGATTGCTAATTTTTCTCTCAGGCACTTTGGCGGTGTTGAGTTTTGGCTGTCGTGAAGACAAAAAAAATACCACGCTCGGTGGCAATGAGCAACCAGCTCAAATGAATAATCTGGCAGCAGAGCCTGACATCAGAGAAACTGCACCAGGAATTAGTCCAGAAACAGAATCTCAGACACCAGTCAAGATTGAACCGACTTCTTTTGAGTTAGGGTTGGATAAAGCAACTGGTGGTTTAACTATCAGCCAATCTGCGAAATCAAGCGCAGATTGGAAGTTGGTGGCAAGTCAATACCTGGATGCGATCGCTCTGATGAAACAAGTCCAACAAGAAAGTCCCGACTTTGCCATCGCTCAAAGAAAAATTACTGAGTATCGGCTCCAAGCCAAATATGCTCATGAAAAAGCCACTGTTAACCCGCTTTTAACCACATCACCAGAACCACAGAAAATAATCGTTGCTGTTCCCCAAGCATCTCCATTACCAAAGTTCATCCTCAGACCTCTGCCCCAACCTTTACCAGTACAAGTAAAAAAACTACCACCTTTGGTATCATTGCCGCCACAAACACTCAACCAAGCCAAAGAAAAAGAACGGCAAGAAGTATTTTCAGTACCCATCAAACGGCGAATCGGGGGCACACCAATTATAGAAGTTACCTTCAATGGCAATCAACAATTTGAGATGATTGTTGATACAGGAGCCAGTGGTACAGTTATCACTCAACAAATGGCTTCTTCTTTGGGAGTCGTGTCTGTGGGAAAAGCTAAAGCAAACACCGCTAGTTCCAAAGCTGTGGAATTTCCCATCGGTTATGTTGATACCATCGAAGCAGGTGGAGTATCAGTTAATAAAGTAGCAGTTGCGATCGCTGGTTCAGATTTAGAAACTGGACTTCTCGGACATGACTTTTTTGGCAATTACGACCTCACCATCAAACGCGATGTGGTCGAATTTCGTCCCCATGACGATTTACAATCTAATTCCCCAGAAACTCAACTAACTGTTCCAACTTTGCCCAAGCAGCCCCGGATTGTAGAATATCCTTAGCCGCACTAACACCTTGAGCGTGGTTCATGAACTCAACTGCACCCCCCACTTGCAGCCCTAAAGCCGCATTTAATGCCACTACATCTCGTTGTGCAGCAGGTGTTAAACTTAATTCTTGGGGATTAATAGTTGTCAAATGCAAGTTTAAGGCTTACATAGCGATTTAAGCTAACATTTTGCTCTGCCGCTTCTATAGCTAGTCTACGGTGATGCTCTGGAGGGATACGAACTTGAAATTTACCACTATAGTTTTTTTCGGAGATTGGCTCTGGAATCTTTTCCCCGTTCGCGTCCATATCAGCTACTACATCTTTTACCAAGTTTGTAATACCTTCGAGCGCAGTTAAACGATTTTCATGAAGATAAGACAAACTAGGAAATTCAGCACACAGTCCTACAAATTCATCATCCTCCCTTGACCAAGTAACTTTATAAGTGTAGTGGTCTAAGTTAACCATCGGACATTCCCTCAATTTTTTCAATCGCGTCTAAAACTTGCCTAACTTGATAAGCCTTTGCTTTCCCCTTCTTTTCTTGAATGTTGACACGCGGATCGCCAGCCCAAGGGGTTTTATAAACACAATGGCTTGTTCCTTGCTGTCTGGGTTCTCCAAAATAATGATTACAAACCTTGACTAAATCGGTAAAGTTTACATTTTTAGGATTGTTCTTTAACTGAGCAAGGAGTTTTTCTATTTGTGCCATCTCTCAATTAATAATAGTATCAATATTAATACTATGTCAAGCGGGATGTTTTTTAGTATTCATGCCTGGAAAACCTTACAGCGATTTTCGCTTATATGAACCACATTATTTTTAGCAAATCGCAAAGTCAAGGCAGCGCGTTGCGGTGAGTCCACGGGCGCGGTTGCCTGTATCGCAAGAATTGTAGTGGCGAACCGGAAGGGGGGTCACGAGCGTTGTCGCGACTGCCGCACAGAGCCGCAAAGGAAGAAATGAAGAAACAAGAGTGTGGTCTAAATATCTGAAAATTGCTGTAATGTATATAGGTTTGGGCGGGTTAATCTGGCATTGAATGCTTTACTCTAGGCACTTTTGGGTTAATGTTGTCTAAAGTATAAAAAATTGCTAAATAGGTGCTCCCTCCGGATACATCAGTTCCAGTCGTTTCTCCCGTAGTTTGGCTTCTTCGATACAGATTTCTTCAATTTGTTTGACCAAATCTTTTTTGCTTAACTATTACTTGGCGATCGCCCTTGAGCAAAACTTTGCGATCTACTTAGATTTGGGTTGACCTCGCTCCCCTCAAATGGTTGCGATCGCTCTTTTTTGTTAGCGTTGATTTTCATTTCTGGGATAAAGATTAGTTTCACCTCAATGCTTGTTTATTCCGTATTGCTGCCGTGAAATATTCCTATAAGTATATGCAACTGGAGTTTATTTAACTTTACATAACTCTCGTTGCATTACCGTCCAAAATCTGAAATACTAATAATTTAAAGTGTCTTAGTATACAGTTTATTAGCAGTAGATTTGATTTCTCAAACCCAATGCTGGCTATTCATTTAATGATATGAGGACAACATGACAAATAACCTTTTTGTGCATGGCGTAGCAAGCGGAGATCCACTTGAAGATGGAGTTGTGATTTGGACAAGAGTCACCACATCCACATCCGAACCTGTGTTCGTCAACTGGAAAATAGCCACCGATTCAAACTTGAGCAACATCATTGCTTCTGGCACAGCCTTAGCCCAAGCCGATGCAGACTACACGGTTAATGTTGATGTCACTGGTTTGGAACCTGCAAGTCGATACTTTTACCAGTTTGAGGCACTTGGTCAGATATCACCCGTTGGCAGGACTAAGACCTTACCAACAGAAGGTGTTCAACATCTGCGTTTTGCTCAGGTGTCCTGTGCGAAATTCAACGCTGGCTTCTTTAACGCCTATAGTTGCATTGCGGCACGCGATGACCTTGACTTTATACTACATCTAGGCGATTATATCTACGAAGCCTCAAACAAGCCGCCAGCGAGCCAAACACCGGGTGCAGATATTGGTCGTCCCTTTGATCCGCTTCACGAGTGCAAGACACTTGAAGATTACCGCTGCCGCTACGCTCAGTATCGCAGCGATCCCGATGTACAAAGTCTCCATGCAGCACTACCGCTGATTGCTACCCTCGACGATCACGAATTCGCTGATGGTGCATGGCGTGATGGCGCTAGCGAACACAAGCCAGAACGCGATGGCGATTGGGCTAACCGTCGTGCGATCGCCTTCCAAGTACGCTGGGAATGGTTACCAGCACGCAAGCCCGACCCCGCCGATCCACAAAGAGTTTTCCGCAAAGTGACGCTGGGTGGATTAGCCGATTTAATATTGATTGATACTCGTACTCGTCGTGATGAACCTGTCCCACCACCAGCGATGTTTGACCCAGCACGGTCTGCTATGGGTGTTGAACAACGTACTTGGTTGCTGCAACAGTTCGATACATCAGAGGCTCAATGGAAGTTATTGGCAAACCCATCGGTGATGGCAACAACATGGAGTAAAGATTTCCCACCAACAATTAAGCAAGCACTACTAAAGCTGAAGCTGATCGATGTTGACGGTATTAGTCCAGATTACGATCAATGGGACGGCTATCCTGTTGAACGCGATTTACTTCTAAGGCACCTGCGAGACAATGAAATCCAAAATGTTGTTGTACTCAGTGGTGATGTCCATGTTGGGCTAGCAATTGAGTTAAAGCGAGATGCTTTCGACCAAAAAGAAGAAGCGATCGCTGTCGAGTTTGTGACTTGTAGCTTGACTTCACAGAACCTTGACGACAAAATGGGTTGGGCAGCACGCACAAAGTCTATTCCCATTGAGCAAGAGGTCATGAAGGCTTTCCCCCACATTCACTGGTGTGACTTTGACAGTCATGGTTATGTTATTATTGATGTCACTCCCGAACAAGTTACAGCACAATGGTGGGCTGTTGATACAGTACTGCGTCGTAGCAATGCTGAAGTATGTATGGCAGCATGGGCGGTTGAGTCAGGTAAGTCAAAGCTCATTCAAGCCTAGTTAAACATTTAACAAAGTAAAGACGTTCCAATGGAACGTCTCTACGACGGTTGCAACGTTTTTATTACTGTTAATTAAACGGACATGAGATTATATCATATCTGGCTTATACGCTGATTTTTATCGGTTTTGCGGGTGCAATTTGTACCACCCATATAAGTGAATAACTGCTAGCCAAACTGTGGAAAGTAAACCCGCAAGGCTGAGGGTAAGACCGCTAAATGATACTAATAATCCAAAAATGGGTAATACTGCGCCGGCGATGGTACAAATGAAGGCTGCAAGGGATGCACGCAAATTTGCTCCTAACCCCCATGACAAAGCTAGTAAAATCAGGGAAATCAACGTCCAAGCAAATTCGGCGTTAATTATACGGGCTAGATAAGTTAAAGTCAATAGACAAGCAAAGAAGATTCCACCAGCCAGCGCTACGTTTTTTAAACTCATTGGGATGGATAAATATAACAATAATATCCACCAGAGAAATAACGCCGGCGCTAGCAATAATAGACGGGGCATGATGCCAGTGTTACGAATCGGGTCGGTGCTGGTATATACTCCAAAGGGATTTTTGACGGAAACATTATCATATATCCAAGTAAATTGGGTGCTTTTTCTGTCAACTTTAATGTCATTTGGTAGAATGCCGCTGGCAAAGTTAGCTCCAGTGAAGTTAGCGATCGCAATCAAACGAAAGTTAGAAAGTAATTGCCCCTGAGCACTATAAACCCAACGTGGTCCCCCTTGCGCTTTATAACTAACGCGAAAGCTAGTTTCTTCTCTCGGTTGCAAGCGAAAGCCAAAGCTATAATCACCGGGATTGGTTTGTTGTAATCTAGTCCCAGCACGCTCTACTTTATAGCTTTGGAGTAGGGAATAGCCGTTAGGTGGCGGTACTTCAAAGATAAAATTATTAATATTATATAGTTGATTGACAACTTTGTAGTCAGCGCTGTAATCTACGCGATAAGTTGCACTCCGACCTTGAACATCTGGAGTTTGGTCAAGCTTTACTTTAATTTGCGACCCAGCTACCCTTAGAAAGCGGTTGACATCTCGCGTTTCATTTATTTTGACTATTTTGCCATTAACTTGAGTTGTCGTGGTATACGGCTCTTTGATGATGTAACGTACTTGTGGGGCTGATTGTTCTAGTTTATCTCCTGCGACCAACAGAGCTACGTTCGCTACTTTTGCCTGTTCCCAGTGATGATAGCGATTGCTGAGAGTTGAACAAAGAAAAAATCCCACCACCAGTAAAACTAATACCAAGGCTAGATGCTGGAATCCCCGCAAAAGCTCATAATAACGAATCGCCCACTCGCCAATAAATAAAGATTGTTCTTTGGGCAAACGACGGAGAGAAAAGCTTAGTAGTGCGATCGCTATTCCCAAAGCTATGACCAGAAATACTAACAAAACTGAAGCTTTGAGTATCTGGCTTCCCAAGTGAACTAGTTCAACAGGGTGTGTTAAATCGGGCACTCCGGGAATGCCTTGTGCAGAAACAGACATTAGCTTTTGTCAGAATGTACAGAATCAGACAGATGAAATTTCTCAAAAGTTTCTGTAATTTACAAACCTCTAAGCACAGGATAGCTAAACTACCTATAGTTGTTTAACTCAGAGTTTCCAGGTTTTATCCTCAAATCACGGTTAAACGATGGGAGTACCGTACAATAAAATTATGATTATTTCATTACTGAGAGAAAAAATCAATCTAGCTCTTAATGCCAATTAAAAGATAAAGTATGAAAAACAAAGTGATACCTTCGTCAATATAGATTTTTGTCTCTTTTTCATTAGGAATCAATACGTTCGCTTGTAAGGCAACTTCTTTTTTGTCTTTCTCAATCGCAAAGACGCTCATAGCGTTCATCGCTTATCCTTCTGCATTCATTAATTATCACGCAAGAAGTAAAAGTATGACTCAAATTCTTGATTATCTAAATATTGACTCGGAACGTCAAATTTTATGTGGTTATACAAATCACACTTCCCAAATCCAAATTATTCGGATTTCCAACATTCCCAATTGGTATTTTGAGCGAGTGGTTTTTCCCGAACAAATGCTTTTGTTTGAAGCTTTACCAGAAGCTGAATTAGAAATTCACACAAATACGTCGTTGGCTGATAATATCTGCTGTACTGATTTACACCTTGATAATGAGCGATCGCATTCTTTTCCTACTGGCTAAATACAGCAGATTGCGTTGTGATTAAATACACGTAGAGAGGTAGCATTGCTACCTCTCTACAGGGTTTTGGGTTTTACGCATGTACCTCAACCAGGAGTGAAATTTGCTGTACTATCCACAAAGCAAAATCCACCTACACATTAGTGCCAGGTGGATTTTTTAACTATCTTAATGGAACCGGGCAGAATTGAACTGCCGTCCGCAATGGGTATTAACCCCCCACTCATTCACAGGTTTAGCCTTTCTGACCCTCAAGGCGGGAATCGTTCATTATCCCGAACGTAGGATGCTCTGATTTAATCTTAGCTACCAAGCCAACCAGAGAACGCTTGCTAGAGCATCCGTTGGGGGTTGGTCTCTAGCCCTTAACGGAGTCAAACTAGAGACGCTCGAACCTGAAAGAGGTGTTTTAGGCTGCTACTAGAGCATCCTTACGAGCAAATTTTACGATGTTGTTCGCATTTACTTTTTTTTCGAGCCTTTGATTTACGAGAGGAGACTCACTCTCGACCTGAATCACGAAGCAGCTTTCGCCATCACGTCGAAACCGTTACGGCCCCATGTCATATTTAGATTATAGTGTAGTATTTGGAAATTCGCAACAAGTTGGGGAGAGGGGGG
>NZ_JAOWRF010000323.1 GCF_025753815.1 Plectonema radiosum NIES-515
CCCCCTCCCCTTTTAAGGTCCGGAAAAAACTGCTTGTTCTATATCTTCCCGACTGAGGGAGTACTTGAACGATCGCTGTATATCTTGCCCATTTTTCCCGGAAGGGAAATATCGCACGATGATTTGCTCAATATCGAGCCAGATTTCGGCTTGCCATAGCGGTCGATCGACATGCCAACAATGGGGCTGTTGTTCATCTTGTTGACAGCCTTGGTTTTTTAACCACTGCTCAATCTGAGGTAGAGGGTGGCTATATAAGGGAGTATCGGCAGAAACTTTATTCATGATTTGCGTCAAAAGTCAAGGATAAAATAAATAACTTTTACTTGTTAATTTCTAGAGGATTATTCCTTTGAGAAAAGTGGTCAATTTGCTCTTGAACTACTGGCGTTGGTGGTATAAATTGCATTCGGAAGGCAGCATCACCGCGAGTTAAGCCGATGGCGATCGCCAATAACAAACAACCAAGAATAGTTAACCCCATAATAAATAAAGCAAAGATTTCCCCAGATGAGAGCGGGCGATCGCTGGCATTAAGGTAAGCTGATTTTGACCAATCATAAAAATTAGCGACGGGATGGTTCAAGTCAGGGGGTGCTTGAATGACGCCAAAGCGAGAGTAGCCAATTTTTAAATCGTAGCTTAAACGGCGTTCTGGGCTGCTGAGAGTGGCGTAAGCTTCGTTAAGTTGCTGAAATTTAGCAGTAGCGATGGCAGCAGGTAAGTCTGTAGTATCTGGATGAAAGTGTTTGCTCAGTTCCCGATAGGCATGACGGATTTCAATTACCGATGCCGAGGGATGCAGTCCTAGCAGGGAGTAAAATGTAAGTTCACTTTTTTGTGGTGTTGCTCCGTTTTGATTCACGGTTGTTTGAGTCACGATTAGCTCAAGTTTTTTCTTATTTTAAACCTGACAATGGCAGAGTAGGCGATCGCACGCGAAATCTCTTATCCGATTTCCTTTGAGCCTAGTAAACTTCATCGTGATTACCAATGTCAACAAATACAGCGTTTCCGTCGTCAGTGAAGTAGAATAATACTCTTTCGTCGTACTCTATGCTAAAACTCCATAATTCTTTAAGCTTCCCTGATAACTTGTGAGTTTTCAGGCTTTGGTCGAAAGGATCGTTTGTAAACAGCTCCAATTTTTGCCAAAACCTTGTTTCCAAGTCTACATTTCCTTTAAGCGTGCTTTTAAAAAGCACGCTTAAAGGATGAACTAAAACTGACTTCCACCATTAATCTTCTATCAGTTGTTTTAGTTCGTTGATGTTATTAGAGAATTTCAGTTTACCGTTTTGCTCTTCTGCTTGGCTTATTTTCAAGTTTTCATATATTTCTTCTCGACGTTCTTCGCGCAAATACTGGCTTAATAGCAATTGAATTTCTTGTTTCTCTTTAATCGAAAGACTTTTGATTGTTTCTACTAAGTCACTGAAGCTCATAAGCTGAGATACCTCGTATTTTTTACTCGCTAATCTACCTTTCTTTATTGCATCTGTTAAGTAAGTTACATGAATTATTTAAAATTACTTTATTAGCTCATATTATCAGTACTCTTTTGAGTAAAAGTCTATATTTCTTGTAGCATTCTCTTATTTTTTCTGTACACACTCAAATGATAATCCCGTCGTTCCCGAACCATGTCCAGAAAAATGGATAATGTTTGGTCGGAAATCGAAAATTGCCCGACGAATGTCTCTTGAACGTACAGCCCACTCCTGTTCTAAGATAAATTTGTCATGTTTTTGCGATCGCCGCAAACCTTCCTTAATGTCACGCACTTCATTATCGATACGCAGGGGCAATGTCTGTTTAGGATTTGCTGCCAAAATCAAGATTTTTTTGACTGGAATGCTATTACTCATTTGATTAAGCTTGTACAGGATAGATATAACCTCATTATTAAAGGTAGATACACTCCCTCATACCTATCCTAGTAAATCAGCGCGAGGTTTAAAGGTTTCAATTTGCCGCAATTTTTCGTATAATTCTTTTTCTTCTTGGCTAATAGTTTTGGGAGTAACTATCTGAATTTCCACCAATTGATCACCACGTTTACCACCTTCGCTGGGGTAGCCTTTATTGGCAAGACGGAATCGTTGACCAGACCTAACTCCTTGGGGAATTGACATTTTCACCGGTCCATCGAGAGTTGGTGCTTCTACTTGTCCTCCTAAAACGGCTTCGCTGGGAGTCACAGGTACTTGGCAAAATATATTTAAGCCTTCTAGTTTAAACAGAGGATGCGGTTCGACTGTAATTTTTAGATACAAGTCTCCCCCACCAACGCCTTGGTTACGCAAGCGGATGGTTTGACCTGTTACCATACCTGGAGGCATAGTCACTTCTAGCGATCGCCCATCTTCTAAGCGAATGCGTTCGTTGCCACCTATGTAAGCTTTTTCTAGTGGTAAAGTTAATCTCGCTTCTATATCTCGACGGTTACTGCGAGGAGTTTTCGGTACTGTGTATTGAACTTGACTTCGGGGGCTACGATATGGATCGCGGTTAGCGTCATTAGTAGAATCACTTGCCCCATTTTTATCATTTTTTACACCGACAACTTGATTAATAAAGTCCTCAAAGTTGGCAAAATCGCTAGGATTTACATCTTGAGTATTAGTGCGATCGCTCTTCTGATTACCCCAACCTTTACCCTTTGAGGTCTGTTGTTTGCCACTAAAGCCTCTTTGATTCCAGTAGCGGCTAAACTGATCGTATTGCGCTCGTTTGGTTGAATCGCTAAGGATTTCATAAGCTTCACCAATATCCTTAAATTTGTCTTCGGCAGCTTTGTTTCCCGGATTTAAGTCTGGGTGATACTGCCGTGCTAATCGGCGATAATTCTTTTTAATTTCCTCACTTGAGGCTTCTTTCGGTACTCCTAAAATCTCGTAATAATCGCGAAAATTCTGCAAATTTTGCATAGTTCAGTTTAACTATATATTTTAGATTTTATTAATATTTAATCGCTAATAGTGCTATTAACTATTACTTGTTCCCGATTACCAAATCCGAATCAACTTGATTTTGGCGGTACTAACAAAGATGATACAAGGGCGGAGGAAAACTCCGCCCATTCAAAAGCACTATAGCCAATCGTCCTCTTCATCATCCCAGTTATCTTGGTAACTTGGACGCGATCGCCGCTCAGAACCGCTGTTATAGGAGGAGGGACGACTGTCTTTGTCTCTATAGTCTTTGTTGCTGCTGTAATCTCTGTTGTTGCCGTAGTCTTTGTTGCTGCTGTAATCCCTGTTGTTGCCGTAGTCTGTGTTGCTACGGTAATCCTTGTTGTTGCCGTAGTCTGTGTTGCTACGGTAATCCTTGCCATAATTATCGCGATCGCGATTATTATCTCTTAAATTGTCTCGCTGGCGTTCTTTTTCCCCGGTGAAAATTTCCTTGATTGTACCCAACAAGTCATCCTCTTCGTCATCAGCGTAATACTGACGAACTTCCCGATTTAGATCGTATAAAGCATCTTGCAGGTCAGCGTAGGTTTGGTCAATACCGCGATCGTCATTTTTTTGTAAATTTTCGCGTAGTTCCCGACTAATAGTGTCAATTCGTTGACGCCTGTTTCGGGCAAATTGCATTCCAAAATCTAGCGCCACTTCTCTAAGTTGTCTTTCTGCTGATAAAATTAAAGCCTCGCCACGGGTGCGCTTTTCTACTCGTTCTTTGCGTTCTCGGTCTTCGTCAGCATATTTTTGAGCATCTTGAATCATTCGGTTCACTTCCGACTCGCTTAAGGTGGAAGCACCTTGAATCGTGACACTTTGCTCTCTACCTGTAGTTCTATCTAAAGCTGTCACCTGTAAAATCCCGTTGGCATCGATATCAAAAGATACCTGAATTTGCGGTACTCCTCTTGGTGCGGGGGGAATTCCATACAGCTTGAACCGTCCTAAAGACTTGTTATTTGCTGCCATTTCCCGTTCACCTTGGACTGCGTGAATTTCCACAGTATTTTGGTTATTTTCTGATGTGGAAAAAATGTCAGAGCGACGTACTGGTATAGTTGTATTGCGGGGAATCAGCTTTTTCATGACGCCGCCGATGGTTTCCAAGCCGATAGATAAAGGCGTGACATCCAAAAGCAGCACATCCTTAAGTTCTCCAGCGAGAATGCCTGCTTGAATTGCCGCACCAACTGCCACAACTTCATCAGGGTTAACGTTTTCGTTCGGTTCGATGCCGATTAAGTCACGCACTAGCTGCTTGATCATTGGAATGCGGGTACAGCCCCCCACAAGGACAACTTCCTCAATATCTTCAGGTGTCAAACCGGCATCTTTCAACGCTCTTTTGACTGGTGTTCGTACTCGACTTACCAAGTCGGTGCATAAACCTTCAAATTCCGACCGAGTTAAACGAGTTTCGATATGTTTGGGACCTTCTTCGGTGGCAGTGATGAAGGGTAAGTTAATATCGGTGACGCTGACGGCAGAAAGTTCGATTTTCGCTTTTTCGGCAGCTTCCATGAGGCGTTGTAAAGCTTGGCGATCGCTTCTTCTTAAGTCTACTCCTTCTGTTTCCAGAAATTTATCTGCCAACCAATCTACGATCTTTTTGTCAAAATCATTACCGCCTAGCTGCGTATCTCCACTAGTAGATTTAACTTCAAAAACGCCGTCACCAACTTCTAAAATCGAGACATCGAAGGTGCCACCACCCAAATCGAATACTAAGATTGTCTCCGTATCACCGCGATCCAATCCATAAGCCAAAGAAGCAGCGGTAGGTTCATTAAGAATTCGCAATACATCTAACCCGGCAATTCTGCCAGCATCTCGCGTCGCTTGCCGCTGAGAATCGTTAAAATAAGCAGGTACGGTAATTACTGCCCCGGTAACTGTATCGCCTAAATAACGACTCGCATCGTCTGCCAGTTTTTTCAGCACCATTGCGGAAATTTCTTCTGGAGCGAAGTCTTTGCTTAGTTTGGGACAGACTATTTTAATATTGCCTACTTCGTCTTTGCGAATCGTGTAGGGTACTCGCTTTGATTCTGAACTTAGTTCGCTATACCTGCGACCGATGAAGCGTTTCACGGCAAAGAAGGTATTTTGGGGGTTGAGGACGGTTTGACGCCGTGCCATTTGCCCAACGACCCTTTCACCTTCTTTGCTAAAGCCAACGACGGAGGGGGTTGTTCGCATTCCTTCTGCATTGGCAATGACCACCGGCTTGCCACCCTCCATGACGGCGACTACTGAGTTGGTTGTACCCAAGTCGATGCCGACTACCTTGCCCATGCGTTGCTGTTCTCCTAAAGTGTCTAATAAATTTTGTTTGTTTGCAAGCAATGCTTGATTTATTCTATCTTGCAGTTGGGAATTACACGTTCAAACAGCGTTTATTGCTATAATTCTGTGAATTTAAAAAAGTTGTTGCAAGCTCATCTTACGTTTATAGCCCGCGATCGCGATCCGTTTTTGGCGACAGGGGGACATTTTTTTGTCCAACAATACATCAAAGAAGAGTTTGAACAATGGGGAAGTGTGGAAATCCACACCTTTGAGGTAAACGGCAAAGCTGGTAGAAACCTGATATTGAATTTACCTCCATTGGAGAGATTCTCAAAGAAGGATTTACCACCCATTTTAATTGCAGCACATTATGATGCCGTTCCGGGAACAACAGGAGCTGATGATAATGCTACAGGTGTAGCTGTGTTGCTGGAATTGGCAAGAATGTTTGCCACCGAACCAATCAAATATCCTTTGCGATTGATAGCTTTTGATATGGAAGAATACGGTTTACTTGGTAGCGCTGATTATGCAGCCAAGTTAAAGCAAGAAAAGCTGAAGCTACGCTTGATGATGTCTTTGGAAATGTTGGGTTATTGCGATGCAGCACCTAATTCACAAAATTATCCCCCACCTTTAGAACGTTTTTATCCAAATAAAGGCGATTTTATTGCTTTAATTGGCAATTTGCGGACATTACCCGATTTAATTAATTTGAGTCGCAGTATTCGTCAATCTGGTACACCTAGCGAATGGCTACCTGTGCCAAATAGAGGTTTAATTGTTGGTGATACAAGACGAAGCGATCATGCACCGTTTTGGGATGCAGGTTATCCGGCAATTATGGTGACAGATACTGCTAATATGCGAAATCCACATTATCACAAACCAAGTGACACTATTGCCACTTTGAATTTAGATTTTCTTACAGGTGTCTGTCAAGGTTTGGAAAGAGGTATTAGGAACTTGTGAAAAAATGGATTTTTTGAAGTAAGCAGGTAGAGTAAAAAAAGCCAACAAAAACATGTTGGTTAAATTCCACTTATTATATATAAATCAAGCAGCCAAAAAATTTAGCCGATGAGGAATAATAATTTACCATCAAGCAACTTTATGCCAATCGATTCCTCTTTAATTAATAGAAGTAATCTTTACAAAAAATTTAGCTCAAAGATTTTTCATAATCCTTATTTAGATAGAACTTTGGTTAGTTTCCAAGGTAATAAGCAAGCTCCATTTTCTTCCTGGTTTAAATATAGAGAAGGTTTTTCTGAAAAGCTAGTTACTTATCTTCTTCAAGAATTAAAGCCACAACCCGGTATTCTACTCGATCCGTTTTCTGGATCTGGGTCATCTCTATTCGCTGCAAGTGCCTTGGGGTGGCAATCTATAGGAATTGAACTTTTGCCTGTCGGCATTTTTGCCACAAAATCTCGGCTTGCGTCTCAAAAAATTAATGTAAACTCATTAAACACAGTAATTTGGGATTTGAAAACAATAAATTTTTTAGATTACTACAACCAGACTGATACATTTAATCATATTGCAATTACCCAAGGAGCATTCTCTTCAATAAATGAAGAAAAGTTAATAGGTTATCTTTTTTATTGTAATAATTATATTTTGGATGATGATATACGTTCTCTACTTTTGTATGCTGCTTTTTGTATACTGGAAGATATTAGCTATACCAGAAAAGATGGTCAATATCTACGGTGGGATACTCGCTCAGGTCGTTCTAAAGGAAAAAATGAATTTAATAAAGGAGAAATTTTAAATTTTGATAATGCAATTCACCAAAAGCTAAAGCAGATTGCATCCGATTTAGATGTCAGTTCTATCCAATTGGATTTATTTAAAAATAGTTTATCATTGCAAGATCCAGTTGAAAAGCCGGAACCTAAACTTTTTCAAGGCTCTTGTTTAGAAATTCTTCCGACTATCGAAGAAAGCAGTATTGATTTTGTCATAACTTCGCCACCTTATGCCAATAGATATGATTACACTCGCACCTATGCTCTTGAACTTGCATTTTTAGGTTGCAGTGAAGAAAAAGTCAAGCATTTACGTCAAACAATGTTGTCGTGTACTGTTGAAAACCGAGATAAGCGTAATTATTTAGAAAATTATTATACTATTATAGGAGGTTATCAAGATTTCTTAAAAATAGATTTAACTTTCCAAAATCAGGCTGCGTTACAAGAAGTATTATTAATTTTGGAAAATTATGGATCAGAAGGTAAGTTGAATAACAAAAATATTACCAGAATGCTACGTAATTACTTTTATGAAATGTGCTTTGTCATCTATGAATTAGCTCGAATCCTTAAAGCTGGAGGTATAGTAGCAATGGTAAACGATAACGTTCGATATGCTGGAGAGGAAATTCCTGTAGACTTAATTTTATCTGATATAGCAGAGTCTTTTGGGCTGGTAACACGACACATTTGGATATTAGGGCAAGGAAAAGGCAATAGTAGTCAGCAAATGGGAAATCACGGTCGCTCAGAATTGCGTAAATGTGTATATATTTGGGAAAAGCCAGCACTGTGACAATAGAGGAAAATAATCTATTAACTGAAGCAAATCGCGTCAACTATCGTTTGCGTTCCACCTTCTTTTATCGCAAGCTTAAGGAATATAAAACGCTATCTTTTAATGCGAAAATTAATGCATTATTACCCATCAAGCATTTATATAGTTGGGAAGGTTGGGTAAACTGGGGTATCGGAGAAGATGCATTTACCTACATGAGTCAACATCCCAACTTGCAGTTAATTCAAGTATTTTGTCACCCCAGGCTAATTAGAGAACACTCTACATTATTAGCTTATTATCGTAATATCGCAGCACTTTCTCAAAAAGCCGTTACAGGCAAAAATTTCTCTAGATGACTGAACGCTAGATATTAAAATCACAACTTCAGCTAACTACTCTAAAATTAGTAAGTGCTATTCGCTAGTAGGGTGCGTTACGCTAAAATGCAACAACAATGACTATATAATTCAATTACCAACCTATTTATTAAGTCGATTTTATGTCTCTCACTGAACTTTTGCCCCATTTAAAAGAATTATCTCACACCGATAAACTCTTATTACTGCATTTGCTGGTAACTGAAATGGTGAACGAATCCGGTTTACTTCCATTAGATGCTCAAGGTAAAACCGCAAACCTTGGTCTACATGATTCTTTTGAAGCCGCTGCTGTTTTAGCAAAAGCTTTAGCAGAAACAAAAGCAGCAACAAATGGTTGATAAAGTTAGATTTGGGTTCACTGAGGTTAACCCAGAGTTAGGTGCATTAAGTACATTTCCTTATCTTCCTTTGACCCTAACCTATCAAAATCATTCGTTGAATGTATCGGGTTTACTCGATACAGGTTCAAGTGTTAATGTCTTACCTTATGAAATCGGATTGAGGTTGGGGGCTGTTTGGGAACGTCAAACACTTTCCGTTCCGTTGGGAGGTAATTTGTCTAGATTTGAAGCAAGAGCATTGGTTGCGATCGCAACAGTCGAACAATTTCCACCTGTGGAATTAGCTTTTGCTTGGACAAGAGACAGAAATGCTCCCTTAGTTTTAGGACAGATGAATTTTTTCTTGGAATTCAATGTATGTTTTTATCGTGCTGATTTAGCATTTGAGATTAGCCCTAAAAAAATGCATTTATAATCTTAATTGTTGATGTTATCATGATGCGATCGCACGTATGGATTAAACTTAATTAAATCGTCTATATTCCGTTTCATTGTGTTACAAATCGTCTCTAATTGCAAATCATTTGCATCATGACCAAAGGGGTTTTCTATCTCTATACCAATGGCTTCAATGCCAAACAAAGTAAAACTAACGAAAGCTGTAATTAAACCCGTCCACCATCCCAGACTTTCCACTAGTTGAAAAGGTAGTAATAAGCAATATACTAATAGTAATTGTTTCAGATGAATCGCATAAGCTAGAGGTATCGGCGTTTTGAGAATGCGTTCGCAAGCTCCTAAATTATCCACGAGATTATTTAATAAGTCTTGTATAGCTATTAGTTGATATTTACAGAGGCAATTACCCTTGTATTGCCTTTGTAAATAATCACCAATCCAGAAAGCAATCTTTAAGGGGGGATTATTCAAAGTTTTTAGTTTTAGATACCGAGAATGTCCCATGAGTTCTTCTAACTCACTACTGACAGGTTCTCCCCGCAGGTGGTATTTAGTTGCTACAGAAAAAGCTACCAATAAATATAATGCCGCCATTTTATTTTCTTTATCCTCTGGGGTTATTTCATCAATCGATACCAAAATCTGTCTCGCTAAATTTCGCGTATTATTCACCATAGAACCCCAGCATTTTCTACCTTCCCAAAATCGGTCGTAAGCTGTGTTTGTGCGAAAAACAAGTAATAAACCCAAAACAATACTGGGAATAACGCTTTCAAATATAGGCTGAGAAACAGGTAATTTTAAATAGTAAAGCAAAGAAACGAAAATACCGAAAAAACCACAAGCCAGAACTCTTCTATGAATTGCTAATACAACCGAGCCTTTTAATTGAAAAGCTAGTTTTATCCAATGGAATTTTTTGCCTGTCATGCAGTTCCTCATCAATAAGATTTAATAAACAGAAATGACCATCTGATAACCTAAAAATAAGAACTATGCAAGTAGTACAAATTAAAATGAGAAATTTATCAGGGTAAATTTTAAATTAACAAAAGCAGTACATTTACTGTTGTGTGAAAACGCTTTTACTCGTATGTCAGTGATTCATCGATTGCTGTCGTCAAATCCACAGTATACTGAATTCAGCAACACTCCTTTGAGGAATCTGCGATCCCAGAGCATCCGTAAAACGTATACCGCCGTTAGAAAGTGGCGATCGCCTCTCTCGCGACGAATTTGAACGCCGATACACCGCGATGCCCCATATTAAAAAAGCAGAATTGATAGAAGGAATAGTGTATATGGCGTCACCTCTACGTTTTAATAGTCATGGAAAACCCCACGCACAGTTAATAACTTAGTTGGGAGTTTATCAAGTTTCTACTCCAGGCGTGGAGTTAGGTGATAATGTCACAGTACGCCTGGATTTAGATAATGAGCCACAGCCCGATGTTGTACTGTTAATTGATCAACCCTTGGGGGGACAAGCACGTATTAGTGATGATGATTATGTAGAAGGTGCCCCGGAGTTAGTTGTAGAAGTTACAGCTAGCAGCGCGGCAAATGATTTACATAACAAGAAAAGAGTATACCGTCGTAACGGTGTTCAAGAATATATCGTTTGGCAGATTTTAGAAAATAAACTTTACTAGTTCAGCTTGCTTTCATAGCGAGTATGTATTACTAGAACCGGATGCAAATAATATCATTAAAAGTCTCGTCTTTCCTGGTTTGTGGTTGGATTTGCCCGCATTACGTGCAGCAGAGATGACAAAAGTTTTAGCACTGGTGCAACAAGGGTTAAATAGTCAATAACACGCAGATTTTGTTTTGGCACGGTAGCATTCAATAAATTGACAAAATTATTGGACATCTCCAGAAAAGACGTAGCATTTACCGTAGAGACGTAGCATTTACCGTAGAGACGTAGCTGCCGTAGAGACGTAGCATTTACCGTAGAGACGTAGCATTTACCGTAGAGACGTAGCTGCCGTAGAGACGTAGCATTTACCGTAGAGACGTAGCATTTACCGTAGAGACGTAGCATTGCTGCCGTAGAGACTACCAAGTGCTACGTCTCTACAAGGGTTTCGGGCAACGCATAATTAAATTCTGGAGATGTCTACTGTTAGAAAAAATCGGTGAGCCGCTGTCCCTAGAAAAAACTAACATTATCTTTACAAGTGTTAAATATTAGTTGACAAACTCATGGGTTATTATATTGCTCCTCGTTTTCTAGATAAACTTGCCGTCCACATCACGAAAAACTTCCTGAATATTCCTGGTGTGCGAGTACCTTTAATTTTGGGAATTCATGGACGCAAAGGTGAAGGAAAGACTTTTCAATGTGAGTTAGTCTTTGAGAAAATGGGTATCGAGGTAACTCTCATTTCTGGGGGTGAACTGGAAAGTCCGGATGCGGGAGATCCAGCGCGTCTGATTCGTCTGCGCTATCGAGAAACAGCAGAATTAATTAAGGTGCGTGGTAAAATGTGCGTGCTGATGATTAACGATTTAGATGCAGGTGCGGGACGCTTTGATGAAGGTACGCAGTACACTGTAAACACGCAGTTGGTAAATGCCACACTGATGAATATTGCTGATAATCCTACTGATGTGCAGTTACCTGGAAGCTATGATTCAAACCCTTTACGTCGCGTGCCGATTATTGTTACAGGTAATGATTTTTCCACTCTCTACGCACCGTTAATTCGCGATGGTCGGATGGATAAATTTTACTGGGAACCAGACCGCGATGACAAGGTGGGAATTGTTGGTGGAATTTTTGAAGCGGATGGACTTTCACGTCGGCAAGTAGAAGAGTTTGTAGATAAATTTCCCCATCAATCAATTGACTTTTTTAGCGCTTTGCGATCGCGTATTTATGACGACCAAATCCGCAACTTTATCCATCAAGTCGGTTTTGAGCGAATTTCTTTACGTGTGGTTAACAGCGCTGAAAAACCACCAGAATTTCAAAACCCTGATTTTAGCTTGTCTCACTTAATTGAGATGGGCAATTTTATGGTAAGTGAACAAAAACGGGTGGAAAATTCTCAGTTGGTTGATGAGTACAATCGCTTAAACCGAGGCAGAAATAATCAATCTGTACCTACAAGCGTTGTGGCACCGGTTAGTCAGCCGTCAAAAAATAGTTTAAACGAACCTGCAAAAACGAATGGATCGAGTACACATTTGACCTTAGAAACACAAGAGCAAGTACGTCAGATTTTGTCTCAAGGTTATAAAATTGGCATTGAACACGTAGATGAAAGACGCTTTCGCACTGGTTCTTGGCAAAGTTTTGCGGTTCCACAAATTGATGCCGAATCTGATGCTATATCAACTTTGGAATTTTTTCTCGCCGAACATAGTGGGGAATATGTGCGCTTGGTAGGAATTGAACCCAAGGCAAAACGACGAGTTGTGGAAACGATTATCCAACGTCCCAATGGGAAATCCAGCTAATCATCTTTTTTGCATTCATTAACCGTCCTAGAAGCGCAACGAGGGAAAAGTTGGTAGTCGCTAAGTTGATGTGAAACAAGAATGCGATCGCATTCGTCAAAGATTGCGATCGCACTTCCTGGACTTAAACCAAACATTTTGCCCAAATGTAGCCTAAACTGGCGATATTCGCCGCAAATACGTCACGATGAACGCTCACCAATGCTTAGTGCTAAACAATCCCCGAAAGTTGTTATTAACGAATTCTTGAATCATTAAAGGGGTTGCTTTCATGCGAGCTAATGCGAAGACCCCGATCATTGCACCAAACAGAGCATCGACTCCTTCGAGAATTGAAATTGTCTCTAGCAGTTGCCCATCTAGCCTAGCGCGATCTAAGTGTTCGGAAAAAAATTTGTTGATAAAAGTCACATTTAGCTCAACTGCTTGCTGAAGTTCCGGGGTAGGAATCTCGGCAGACATCAAAAGATTAACCAGAAAGCACCCACGTCCCATACCCTTTGTCGTCGCAATTTCCACAGCGTTGTGGAAGTAATGAGCGATCGCTTTCATTCCTTGATCGGGAGTATCAAATGCGACTCGAATTTTTTCCTCATACCGCTCAAATGCTGCATTAAATAGCACTTCCTTTGAGCCAAAGGCATTGAACAAACTCCCTCGTTTCACCCCCAACTGTTGTGCCAAGTCATCCAAAGACGCAGCACTATACCCATGCTCCCAGAAATAATCGCATAGTTGTTCTATAACTTCATCTGTATCAAATGATCGGGGTCGAGACATCGCTATCAGTAGTTGGATTAAAATTATTGCTTTTGATTCTTGACGAGTTCGACAAGAATGTTTATTATTGTCTATATCGACAAAATGAGGCACTTGATAAGCATAACCCACAAGTAAGGGTTTGTGCGATTCGTTCCCTATAAAGTGGAAAGGCTACCAGCCTAAAAACGAACTAGGGGCAAGGAGACTAGTCCTTCGTATTGACTAGAACAGAACCTTGACAACTTGGTTTCCATGCAGATGAAAT
>NZ_JAOWRF010000334.1 GCF_025753815.1 Plectonema radiosum NIES-515
ATAGCGCTTGACGAAAGTCTGGCATTTTTTTTCCTGGTTGTTTTACAGGGATGTCGATCAAAAACTCAGCCCCCTCTTCAGGTTGGGACAGACATTGTAATTTGCCTCGGTGCTTTTCGACAATTTGGTAACTAATTGAGAGTCCTAAACCTGTGCCCTTACCCACCTCTTTTGTTGTGAAAAAGGGGTCAAATAGCTTCGCGTTTACTTCTTGGTTCATGCCAATTCCATTATCTTTGATGGAAATTTGTAGCCAATCATTTTCTAAAAGCTGGGTTTTGATTGTAATGATCGGATGATGTTTTTCCTTAGCAGATTTAGCAGATTGACGGCACGACTCTTCTACTGCGTCAATTGCATTGGAGAGTAGATTCATAAAGACTTGATTGAGTTGTCCGGCAAAACACTCTACCACCGGTAACTCACCATAATCCTTGATCAAATCAATGCCTGAATGTAATGAATTAGGCTTAAGACGATGCTGCAATATTAACACAGTGCTATCGATTCCCTCATGGATATTAACGGCTTTTACCTCGGCTTGATCCAAACGAGAGAAGTTTCTTAACGAAAGAACAATCTCCCGAATGCGTTCAGCACCTAATTTCAGCGAAGAAAATAGTTTAGGCAAATCTTCCGCGATGAACTCTAAATCTGCCACTATTGCTTGTCGTTTAATTTCTGGTTCTGGTTCAGGATAGTAATGTTGATATAGATTGAGCATCTTAATCAAGTTTTGCGTGTACTCATGAATATGGGCGATATTGCCGTAGATAAAGTTGACAGGATTATTAATTTCATGTGCTACCCCAGCGACTAATTGTCCTAAACTCGACATTTTTTCACTTTGAATTAAATGAGTTTGAGTCTGCCTTAAATGGTCGAGTGTTTCGGAAAGTTGTGTGGCTTGCTGCTGTGTGTGTTTGAGCAGTACCGCATGTTCTAGGGCAACTCCTAACTGAGAGGCAATTTGGCTGAGAAATTCAATTTCAAATTCTTGCCACTCACGGGATTTTTCACATTGATGAATACACAATAAGCCCCATAGCTGATCTTGCTTAATCATGGGAACTACCAAGTTTGCCCTGATTCCGAAGCGAGACAGCATTGATATATAACACTCGTCTAGCTCGGAGTTATAAATATCACTAACAGCATGAATATGACCTTGGCAAAATTTCTCAGTATACTTCTCACCGACACAGCGATCGTAGACTTTTGCGGTTAAGGTTGATGGCAAACCAGAGACAACATCTTCGGCAATAACTTCCCCACCCTCATATTCAGAGTCGGAGTAGAAACGAAAAACAACAACACGGTCGGCATTGAGTACTCTGCGGAGTTCTTGCGTGGTGGTTTCAAAAATCTCGTTCAACTCAAGGGATTCCCGAACTTTGGTAATGACACTCGCTAGGGTTTGCTGCTGTTCTGCGACACGAGCCAATTGTATGGATTGCGATCGCACTTGTTCTAAATACTCAGCTTGCTGCACCGCTACTCCCAGTTGAGTTGCGATTTGCGTCAAAAACTCTACTTCCATTGCTTCCCAATGCCGACTGTCTGAGTGTTGATAAGCACTCAATAAGCCCCATAAATCTTGCCCGACAAAAATCGGCGCAATCATAAACGCTTTAACATGAAATTGTTCGAGTAAATCAATGTGACATTGGCTAAATTCCATGCTATGCACATCATCAACCACAAAGGGTTCATTATGGCGATAGCGTCCACCTTGGGTTTGTTGTAAGTAGGTGTCGTCCCATACTATGCCGACTTCAAGTTCGGTGCTTCTCTGCCATAGGGGATTTACAGATTCATAATCGCTGACAAATTCACCTCCCCAATCGGCATTAAAGCGATAAACTGCGACGCGATCGCTTTTGAGTAATTGACAAACTTCCTCTGTTGTGGTTTTGAAAATATTTTCCACATCCAGCGATTGGCGCATGTTGGCTATGATCCCAGCCAAAGCTTGTTGCCGTTCAACCGATCGCTGTAACTCAATAGTTGAGCGTTGCAAGTCGATGTTAGTTTGTTGCAGTTGGGCAGTGCGATCGCGTACTTGTTGCTCTAAATTTGTATTGAGAGTTTGTACCTGTTGGTAAAGTCGGTATTGCCTCACAGCAGTGGAAAAGCGCTCACCTAATGCTTGCGCTAGCTTGACATCTGATTCTCCCCACTGTTGTGCCTGCCCAGTTTTCAATTCGCGCCACGCTTCAAACGACTGACGCGCCATCATTTGGCGAGAATCAGTAGAAAAACAGCCAGCCCAAATCGTTTCAATATCTACCTCATCTCGGAAAATACTTAAGCAGCCAACGACAGTGGAACCATGCTGAAGCGGTACAATTAACAAGCCGCGAATTTGGGTTGCTTGGAAACAAGGAGTGAGCGAGCGAAATAAAGGTTCTTTATAAAGGTCGGCGATCGCCCACAAATTTGAGTCTGAAGTTAGTTCGTTGGGTGGAGCACTCAAAGCATAAACGGCTCTCATCCAGTTTACCGACCATGATTTAACACTGGGCTGTTCTGGATTGCCGACGGGCAACATAGAGGCAGAATAAAGATATTTCTGCCACAAGCGATGCTCCTCAATATATCTACCTTGTCCGCCATCGAGTTGGGTAGGCTGCACCCCGCAGGTGTAGATTTCTGCGCTTTGCTCGCCGTCTCTTAGCAAGTAGAGCCGTCCTCCAGAGCCAGCAAAGGCAGCCACCGTTTCTTCTAGGGCAGTTTCAAGCTGAACCATCGGGGTGGTATACAATTGCTCGGTAACTTGGTTAATAATGGCTTCTAGGCGGGCTTGCTGTCGCACTTGGTTGAGCAATATCGACTGAGAAATAGCGATCGCCACTTGATCGACTACAGACTGAATAAATAATAATTCCTGCTCTGTTACTATCCGTGGTTCTGAGTGGTGAGACACCAACAGCCCCCATAATTGAGATGATTGCTGTAAAGAAGGTAAAGAATCTTGACCGGTTTCCTTGCTTTCTAAAACAATCGGCACCACAACCGAAGATTTTACACCCATTGCCGTTAAATATTCTACATGGCAAGGATCGACCGGGCGATAGCGAATATCTTGCTGGTCTAAAAATTCGCCTGTTTCTGGGCAATTTAGAGGACTGATACCGATTTCGTGTGTTGTCAAATCGACTACTGTGCGCTGGCGTGCCCGAACATACAATTCACGCGCGTAGGGGGGAATGTCATCTGCGGGAAAATTCAGCCCTAGCAAAGGAGGTAAACGTCCTTCCTCAATTGATTCGGCAATTACTAATCCATGACTGTCAGGTTGAAACTGGTAAATTTTTACGCGATCGGTGCCGAGAAACGAACGTACTTCCGCAACCGTCGCCGATAAAATTTCTTGAAGTTCTAAAGATTGCCGAATGCGATTTGCAATGCGGTGTAAAAAAATCTCTTGAGTATGACCTACATGCTTAGTAAGCGGATCTCCCATACGTTTTAGTCTTATTGAATATCTAAAAATTTTGGGTTTGGATATATTACTATTTTCGTTATAAGTATTAATCTGAAACACTCGTAAAAATACGTATAATAAATTTGGAAATGAAACTACGGCTAATTTAAATTGCGTAGCTTTGGCATCAAATCGCGATCGCTGTAGAATTTACTTAGAACAGTGAAAGCCTTTGTCCTATATAGGTTTGATGATTTACTACGTGCCCATTGCCAAAAATCCCACTTACCACTATGACCGGAAGCCAGAAAAAAAAATTTTGAATTTGGTTGGACAAAAGACGCAATTGATGGTGGAATAGATAAGGAGCTTTCCTAAGTTGACAATAAAATAGACAAAAATCGACATATATCGAAAAATATTGACTATCTTTTGTTGCTAAAAACCAGGAATTAATGTATAATCATTAATTATCTCAAGTATTTAACAAAACTATTGCTGACGCGAAAACAAAGCTTGGATAGTGATAGTTTTTTGGGATTTAAACAACAAAGTTAAAATCGCGTTTGGCTAAAGCGTGAAAGCTTACTGAGGGATAACCGCTCCCATGCTCCCATTGAAGTAAGAAGTAAGTGTCTAGACTTGTCTAGTATTTATATAGCAGGCATTTGCTGCCTCAATAAAATAAGCAAATCCCAAATAGCTGATGGGGGTGTGGCGGAATGGTAGACGCTACGGACTTAGCTAACTGAGCCTTGAAGGAGAAATCCCTCAAGTGAACGCTCTCAAACTCAGGGAAACCTAAATCTGGCAACAGACATGGCAATCCTGAGCCAAGCCGATAAGAGTGCTGAGTGCTGAGTCATGAGTTAACTTTTAACTCTTAACTCATAACTCCTAACTCTAAAGGAAGGTGCAGAGACCCGACGGGAGCTACCCTAACGTCAAGTCGAGGGTAAAGGGAGAGTCCAATTCTCAAAGCCAAAAGGTAAAACAACCGATTAGGCAGTAGCGAAAGCTGCGGGAGAATGAAAATCCGTTGACCGTAAAAGGTCGTGTGGGTTCAAGTCCCTCCACCCCCACTAAAAAAACTCACTGTAGGATAGCCTTGTTCTGCAAGTCTATTCTACAGTGACCGTGGACATACATACTAATGTCCTTGTGAGTGTTTAGTTATGGTCGTGACAAATTAAGTCTCGCTTGGTTACTATACATAGAAAGTCAAAAACTCCTAGAGACGTAGCATTGCTGCGTCTCTAGGAGTTTTGAGTAATGCATAATTAATTTCCACATCGGCTGTCTACTGATGACAAATTAATATCATCAAGCTCATACACTCTGTAATTATCATACATTGTCGATGTGGCTCCTGTGTGCGAGTCAGAGTTAGTTGAACGCATCTCAAGCAGAAGTGGAAAGCTGAAGAAGACTTTGAAAACCTCCGATCGCAAGATGGGGATGCTTTAGAAATTCAATATCACCACATCTGAGAAAACCTGGGGAAAGAAAAAGGACTGCTGGGGGTTATCTTCCGTAAAATCCACTTATTTAGTATAAATACGTACTCATTTGTATAAATACAGAAGAAATCAAATAATTTAATATCCTGTTTATCAAATTTATGTAAAAAAATTACTTAATTTTTGAATAATAGATTGATCCTCTTGTTCACCAAGGTTAAGCTGATAAGAATATAGTCGGCAAACTTTTTGGTCTTGAGAACTGCAATGACCGCAAATATGTTACAGAAAAATCAGGTAAATAAGGATTTTATTAAGTCTAACTCTAAACAGATAAGTCTGCAAACTGCACAAGAGAAAACTTATAAGTTTTTAGTAGAAATTGTGCAAAAATGGTCACCAGAAGACGTGATCAAAGAATTTAAGCTTTTATTTATAGACTGTCTTGATTCAGTTGATTTAAATTCTGCACCAAGTATATATGCAATGTTTTCTGAGAATAACGAACAAGAGTTTCGCCATACACTTAAGCGATGTTGCTACATTATAGTTAATAACTGGGATTCTCAGAGAAAATATAAATATATCAAAGAATTAGTGGAATTATTTGTTAATTACCAAATCAAGATATGGGCTGCTAAATCTTGTTCAACTAAGATAAATATTTTCCAAAGATGGTTAATAAATTTTGTTAATAGTAACGATTATGAAGAATTAAAGTTGTTCGCTCTTAAACACAAAGAAGAAAACAAAACTCATTGGACTAATCGCTATACAACATATTTATTAGTTGCTCAATCTTTTGATAAAAATAATCCAAAAGAGCAACAAGAAGCGGCTTTAAAGCTCTCCAAGCAGATGAAAGACAAATTTAAGTTTGAACTAGCAATGTATCTTGCTCGTTCTCAGTGTGCTAACTCAAGCGAAACACGTTACAGAAATCCCACTATTTTGGAAAATAATGTTTTGCATTTAATCAAGACAATTGTTTTAAAAAAAGGTGCATTCAGTCATGAAAATATTGCAAATATATTTCTCAAACAGACTCAAAATCAAACTTTAAAAGAGTTTAAAGATAGCTTACAAAAATATCTGATTTTTTCTGTAGAACGTCAAGATTTTGTAGAAACGTTGAAACAGCAGTTGTCAGATAAACTATCGCTTTGGAAAAAAGAATATGATGAAGAAACTATCAGCAAAGAATTGTTATTGAGAACCTGTAATCGAGTGATTGATTGTTTAACAACAGAAAAGGGACGAGAACCTTCACAATTATTCGTTTTATTACTTTCTCAGGGTCATACATTCACATTGGTGATTGTACTGCTAAAAGTAATTTTGATTTGCAAAAATGCCCGCAGTCATTTAGAAATTAGGATGGCTGATTTGATTGGTTATTACGACAAATATCCAGAAGAAGAATGCCAATGGGTTATTAATTTTATAGAAATTTTTAATATCACTTTTGCAATTTATGCAGAAAACGTTGAGTATAACTTGATTAATATGAAACAAGATGAGCAAACATCTCAGCCAATGGTAAACTTAGATGCTTATCGTGTGTTTTCTCAGTTAAAAGTAGATGCACAATCAGGGGACAAGGGGACTACGCGATCGCATTCTCCATAACCCGATGATTTAATGCGATCGCTTATTTATAAGCTGTGAGACTTTTTATTTTATCGTTGAGGCACTAGAGGGAGAAGGGGAGATAGTTTTAAGCTGACTCTCCTTTGGTTGCTTTTAAGAAGCTGCTCTTGTTAGGTCTGTATTTCATGCAATTGAGAACCGCTACAAGTGGTCATATTCAATATTATTTGAAAATTTTTCTCTTGTACACAAATGTTCTGCATGGGTACGAGAATATAAGCTTACTTTCCTAGGCTTCGCTTGTATAGCCCTATCCTTCTAGAATAGGCAAAATCAAATTCCATGACTCTTGCCAATCACCCAATTACGACGGAAAAACCGCGCTAAGGCTGATTCTGACAAAGATAGATAAATCGGGCGCCCGTGGGGACAGGTGCGTGGGTTGCGGGTGCGTTGCCAATCATCTAAAAGTGTCTGCATTTCTGGTAAAGTTAGGGGTGTACCGTTGCGAATTGCACTGCGACAAGCTACGGCTACTTGCGCTGTTTGTAAATCACCACCCCAACTAAGTTCTAAAATAGCTTCTGCACAATCGTCTCTTTGCTGTAAAAGTGCAGGTATGTTACGAACTGCCCAAAGTTGTTCGCCAAAAGGTTCTATATCTATATTGATGCGTTGTAGTTGGGAAACTTGCGCCGGCGACAATTGATATAAAATAATCGCAGGTTCCACGGTAACAAGTTGCCAATTATCGTATAATTGCTCATATAAAACTCGCTCATGAGCAATATGTTGTTCTACTAACCACATACCACCGGCATGTTCGACAACTATATAAGTGTTGTTAACTTGAGCGACAGCTTTTAAAGAGTTAGGAGTCGGGTAGAGACGACCCGGTGGGTCGTCTCTACGGGAGTTAGGAGTTTTGTTTTCGTCAGAATTAGGACGTTGAACATGATAACCTCCTTTTTCTTCTGCGGCTTTGATTAATTTACTAACTCGGGTTGTGTGAATTGCTTCTTTGATATTGACAGAATCGATGCGAAGTGCTTGCTGAATTGCGCTGGATATTTGTTCTTGCCAATAGCTTAATTCATTGAGGTAAATTTCCGTTTTTGCGGGATTGCGGTTCCAGTTAATTTGATCGGGGGAAATATCAAGATGTAAAAAACAGATGGGATAGCGATCGCGTGGTAATGTTCTGTGAAATCCTGTAAAAATCGTTTGCTCTAATTCTTTTGATTTTACCATGCGTCCGTTGATCGCTACTCGCACCCAATCTGGACGATGACGATGACAGCGATCGGGCAATCCTATCACTAATGAGAGTGAGGAGTTAGGAGTGGGGTAGAGACGACCTGGTGGGTCGTCTTTACAAGAGTTAGGAGGGTTGGGTACTTCTAATTTTAGTTCTTGTAAATCGCCTTGTTTAACTTGATGTAAAATTTGCGGCAACAGTTTTCCCGTTGTGGCAGCCGGTGAAAGAGTGAACCATTCACGGTCATTTTGCCAAACTTGCCAGGTAACATGAGGATGACATAAGGCAATTTGATGAATCGAGGCTTGTACCGCTTTCATTTGAATAGCTGTGGTTGGCAAACCTTGACGCCGAGTTGAGTAATTTCCGAATAAATTGGATATTGTGACAATTGTACCAGGTGCGATCGCTGCTGCTTCCACTACCACAGGTTCCCCACCATAGCCATACACAACCCTGAATCCACCACTTGCAGAATTTGCCGGACGACTTAAAATTTCTAAATCTGCCAAAGTCGTCAAACTGTGTAACGCTTCACCCCGAAATCCTAAACTGTTAATTTGCCACAAATCTGCACAAGAGCGAATTTTACTGGTACTGTGTGCCGATGCTGCTTGTTGCAAGTCATCCAAATTCATTCCACAACCATTATCTGCTACTCGCACCCGCCACTGCTGTGCCCATACAGAAATTATAATCCGTGTTGCACCTGCATCTAGGGAATTTTCTATCAATTCCCGCACCACTGAAGCTAGAGAGTCAATAACCTCTCCGGCTGTAATGAGGTATACTACCTCCGTTGGTAAAGCTTGAATTGTAGAAGACATAAATTTCAGTATAGGCGAGTTGCCAAGCACTGAATAGAATAAAAAAATTTCTAGCGGGTTTATTCTTTGGCTATGTCGGGAAATACCCATTTCCCGACTATCCATCCCACATATACAACTACTCTGTATCTATTAAATATTGATGCTTTGAGGAATATTCGTAGGGAGCAAAAATTTGTAAGGTATTATCCTATCACCCTTACTATTACTATTTCTCTGGTTAATCTGTTGCTCAATGTCTTTTAGGTTTGTCTGGAATTTCTCCAAAGCCGATATTACATTTGGATCTGTAAAAGCTGATGCGGAATAATTGCCTAAATTGGTGTAATAGATAGAGCCAAGTAAATAAACTAAATTTATCTGATTTAGTGCTTGCTCTAGCGGTGGTAGACCATTTATGAAATTCTCTGGCTGCTGGGTATCTATAGGTACAGGTAAATAACGGGCTAAAGGAAATGCTGGTGTATACATCATCAGTTCCTTTTGCGGAAAATTAACAGCAGCGTGTTGAGCGCTAGCCGTAAAAATAATCGTCGAGACAGCTTTCACTAGATAATCTAGCGTTTTAATATGCCCTTGTCCATCGTCACCAAAATTTTTTAAGCGACCTCCTTCATGGGAAATCAATGTAGATGCCCAAGTCTGTAAATCTGGATCGTTAAGAACTGATGAATCACTGCTGTAGTAGAGACTAAAATATTCCTGAACCCAACTTTCAATAGCACCCCAAATCAATAACCCGTCATCTCTATAGGGGTAAGTAGGTAGTTTGCTCGCATCGTCAACACCCCGACTTGTTAAAGTATCAGGAAAGGCAATATCATTAAAGTTAAATAGGTAGCTTTGCGCTCCATGAGCACCTAGAGTTTGGTCACTGCCAATACTGCTAGCTAGCAGCTCATCTACACCACCCCCTGGGGCGATTAAGGTTGTATGGGCGCCATAATTAATCAGTATAGTACCCTCAAGATGAGGTTTCAGCAGGTTTCTTAGATTGTGGTTGTCAGGCAATTGATTAGTTGCCACAACAAAAGGCTCAACCACTAAGTGAGTACGACCTAAGTGACTGACTAACTCGTGATAGTTGCTATCTGCCATTTGTACAATATTCTTGGCAGTCATCCACGTATCTGCGTCAGTATCAGTAACTAAGGGTGTAAATAAAATCCAATTATTACTAATTGAAGTCTGCTGATAACTAATTGCTACTGGGAATAAAGAGCGAACTCTATAGCTACTTGGTGGTACTGCAAATAGCGCTAAAGGAGCAGAAATATACTTTTGTTTTTGAGGGAAAGTGCCATTTACTAAGCTATCTAACAGAGTATAGTCGGCTAAATAAATTCGACCCTCAGCTAGTGCGTTATTTAGAGTATCTGAAACTCCATAGAAGTTAGCAACATCAGAGTATTTATCTTCAGTAATTGGTAAACGCAAATCTAGTTGTGCTAGCTGCTGTAGCATAACTGGGTTGGAACCAGCCACCTGCATATAAGCAAAATATTTATCTTGTTGAAAGTGATAAGAAATATCCGGCTTGGCTATAACTTGAAATTGTTTGTTGTAATTTTCAAGGCTAGGAGAATTAGAAGCCGACTTGGAACTGGGGGTTTGATACTTAGCTAGTTCTGCTAACTTAGCCGTGGATTTAATTATTTCCTTAAGATTTTGGATTTGAGGCTTTTCACTTAATTCTTCTAAATTCAGGGTAACCCTTTCTGGATTTTCAATTAATAAATGAGCTATCTGTTTGTCAATTTCTTCAAATTCCTCATCAATTGAAGGGTGAGTAATGCTTTCTGGTTGTTTAGCAAGTCTAGCAAGCGCAAGTTGCTCATCAACTTTCTCTTCTTGGTTAATTTCTTCTAAACTTGATTTCAACTTCAAAAGAATAATGCTTAATTCTTCTTGAATTTCTGGCTTGTTTATTTTGTTACCAATTGCATCTAAGGAAACGCCAATTATTGATTTCAAGAAATCTGGTTGGGTAATTAAAGATTGGTTTAACTGAATAACAATTAATCGGATTACTACTGCAATAACCCATTTGAGGTTGGGAAGTTCTTCTTTAGGAAGAAGAGGTATAGTAATACGTCCAATCGGGTATTGAGGTACATTTGTTATGGCTAAAGGATTTAGATAATCGTGGTTGTATTTATATGTAAAACCTTTGAATGCGGCTTCACGTAATTTTATAAGTGAGTATAACAGTTTAAGCAAATCTACTGTATCTAAGATTGTATTTTTCTGATATGAGGTAGATGAAGAATCTTCAGTGTTAATCTGTGACATGATTTTACTGTTTGTTAATTTACCGAAAATTGTGGCTATTTTAGTCTTGAAAATAGGACTTGTGCATTGACACAGAAGCCTAAATAGCAGGTATGCCTTTTAAGGCTTTTAGCTAGATTTATTCAACTCCCTTTTTGCGATGCCTGCGGTTCTTGCTAGCCTAGGCAACTAACAAAGGATAGTTTATAAAAGTTTGAAATAACGAAATGCGCGTTAATACACAAGATAGCTCGTTTGAGAGCGTGCGTAAGTGCTATTACCATTATTCTGACAGAATTTGTACCACAAGTATACTCGTGTAATAAATTGAAATAAGTACGGTGAACTCATGGACTTGGGTATGGTTAAAACTCTCTGAAAGCCTGTCTCCAAGCTGGATTTATCGCCATTGGACTGCACCAAGAGTGACAAAGGGAGCAATTTCCTTAACCTGTCAAGGATGATTACGAACAAAGCCTGGGTAGGCAGGCTTCAAGAATTCTAGCCCACGCAGGCAGGCTTTGTACGCACAACGCCACACCCTTCTAGGGTGTTGGTGCTTAATTATCCCGCATCGATAAAGCTTTCATTGGTTCAGGTTTGAGCAACCCATTTAACAATGATGCCGGACGTTGATGGTAGGGCCAAGCAAAAGCATGACGGAAAGCTGCATCTTGACAAGCTTGTAGCTGTTGGAAGTTGATAATGTCGTAAGTCAAGAGATTTTCATACTCAAAGGGTAGACGGACATTATGCAAACCTGCATTATCAGTACAAATAGCGATATCTACCCCCGCATCAAAACATCGGTCAAAAACTAACTTGAGTTGACGTATATCGTCTAAAGTACCAGTTTTTAAGTATGTTGTCGGGCAGACCTCCAAACACTGCCCGCGTTTAGCTACATCTTTAAGTAATTCTGGATACAATAGGGGAATTTGGATGCCGTGACCAATCCGCATCAAATAAGGTAATAATTGTGGATAGCAACCAGCGGTGGTTTCGTAAACATGTCCGGTGGTTTTGACATTATGCGATCGCGCATAATCATACAAACTAATCCACTCATCCAAGCGATCGGCATAATAGCTATCACCACCAGCAACATCGATTCCACAGATATACTTGGTATTTTGCGCTGCTAAATCCACAATCGCTTTATTCACCTCATAAGGTAAACGCGAATGCATACAAAGTATTTGGCTAGTCACAATGGGATATTCTTGTAATTGACTGGCACGTCCGACAACTTCCACAATCTCTGCCATCTGGTCAATTCTCTTTGATTGACTTAAATGCTTTGGTGTACGGAGATAAGGAGTATAGCGCAGTTCCAGATAAGCCAAATTCTCAAAAATATAAGCACCCCGCATCAGACGATAGATAAAGTAAGGCAAACTTTCGGCATTTTGCACGCTTTCTACCAAGGTGTGCAATTCCAGATATTCATCTAACGTGCTGCGCGATCGCGTGAAAAACTCTTCAAAAGCCGAATAGTCAGCAAACCGTGAAAGTAAATCTGACGAATTGCGTTCTAGGTATCGCCACAGAACACGGGGTACAACCGAACCGCCCAGATGTCTATGCAATTCAGCGTATAAAGCCATAATGGTCTTTTCCCGGAAAATTTCTGAAAAAGTTTAATAATATTAACAATAACAAATAAAAACGTAATTGATGGCAGTAATCATTTTTGATAAAGCTAAATATAAGACGGGTAGAGAAAGCTAGATATCCTGAAAAAAAGAGTTTATTACTAGTTACTTTTTGTACTCACTATTCTCCGATGGTAAATTTTTGGTATGAATTTGTCTATGTAAAAAAAACTACAGACTCAAATCCAGAACTGTAGTATATTTTTGATTAAAGACCATTTATAAAGTAAATCTTAAGTAGGGTGCGTTAGGCTGAAGCCTAACGCACCCTCAGATAACATGGTGCGTTAGGCGCTCATATCATGTTTCTCGTGACAAACTAGATCAAAATATGCGCCTAACACACCCTACAATAACTTTATTTTTAGTTTATAAATAACCTCTTACTGAATAGACATCTCCAGAAAAGACGTAGAGACGTTCCGCCGGAACGTCTCTACAAGGGTTCGGGGGAACGTATAATTAATTTCTGGAGATGTCTAATGATGGATTGTAAGAAAAGTGATTCTTCGCGCTAGAACCAGTTTGTTAACTATAAGTTTGTTGTGTGTAATTATTACAATCTTTTTTCTATTCTCAACCTTAGATTTTGCTGTAGCAGTTCGCAATCCGGTACTATATGAAAAAGCACTGATTGCGAAATCTGAGTTTGTCACTCAACTTGAACCTCTTGTTAATATTGACTCTGGAACATGTGATGCACTCTTAATTAAATCTGGGACATGTCATGTGGAAGGAATTACTAAGGTCGAAAACCTTGTAATTGAGCAACTTAAGTTAGTCGGAGCGCAAATCGAAACAACAAACGCGACTCCTAGTGTTGGACGAAACATTCTGGCAACGATTAAAGGAACTGGCAAAGCTAATATTTTACTTCTTGCTCATACAGATACTGTTTTCAAAGAAGGAACCGTTGCTCAACGTCCATTTAAAATTGTGGGTAATAAGGCTTACGGTCCCGGTGTAATGGACGACAAGGGAGGAATTATTTTAGGGATCGAAGCATTGAAAATTTTGAAAGAAATGAATTTTCAAAACTTTGGAAAAATCACTTTTTTAATTAATCCAGATGAAGAAAAAGGGTCGCGTGGATCGCGAGATTTAATTAAAGAAGTCGCAAAACAACACGATTATGCTTTAGTTTTAGAATTTGGTTCGCCACAAGATAAAATTACCTCATGGCGTAAAGGAATTGGTCAGTATGGATTTGAAATCAAAGGTCGAGCTGCTCATGCTGGTGCGGAACCGGAAAAAGGCTGCAATGCTCTATTAGAAGCAGCACATCAAACCCTGAATGCAAGTAAACTCGGCAATCCTAGCAAACAGACAACTGTTAATTTTACTGTTTTGAGTGCAGGCGATCGCGTAAACACAATTCCCGATTTTGCCAAAGTTCAAGCTGATGTGCGGGTACTGGAAGTTCAAGAGTTTGATCGACTTGAGCGTGACTTTAGGCAGATATCGCAAAACAAGCTTTTATCATGTACTGAAGTCAAAGTCATCTCAGAACGAGGACGACCACCATTTCCACCTAATTCAAAAACTAATGCGTTAGTCAAAAAAGCTCAAGCTATTTACCGAGAAATTGCCCTGAATCTGGGAGTTGAGGGTAGTGGTGGTGGTACGGATGGTAACTACGCTGCTGCTGTTGGTACAGCTACTTTAGATGCACTTGGTCCTGTAGGTGGTGGCGCCCATAGTGCGGATGAATACATAGAATTGGAACGAATCGCTCCTCGGATTTATCTACTGACCAAGTTGTTAATCGATTTGGCAGCGAGTTGAGTCGATCGCTTGCAATAATTCTCTCGCTGTGCAGGGTTTAGATAAAAATCCTTTGACACCTGTGCCGGCGGATTCGGCAATGTTTTGATTTGATAACAAACCGCTCATGGCGATAATTTTCACATGGGGATTTATTTTTTGTAGGGTGCGGATAGCGATCGCACCATCCATCCAAGGCATCATCATATCCAACAATACTACACTAATTTCCTGCTGTCTTTGGGCATAAATTGCTACAGCTTCAATCCCATCACTGGCAGTTAGCACCCGATAATTATATGTTTCTAAAGATGATTTAGTCACATCGCAAATTGCAGCTTCATCATCCACCACCAAAATTAATTCGTTATTTCCCGTAAGTGGTTCTAGTTCAACAGAAGGCAGATCGATTTCCACTTTGGTGGAACAAGGTAAGTAAATCTGAAATTGCGTTCCCTGATTAACTTCACTGTATAAATTAACAAATCCACCGTGGTTTTTAATAATACCCAGTGCTGTGGAAAGTCCTAAACCTGTACCTTTACCCACCTCTTTAGTAGTGAAAAAAGGCTCAAAAATTTGCTCTTGAATTGTCTGCGGTATCCCTATACCTGTATCCGCAATGGTGATAGCAACATAACAACCGACTTGGGCATCGATATGCATTTTGGCATAATGTTCATCAATGAGGATATTTTCGGCTGAAATCGTCATTATACCCCCGTCGGGCATGGCATCGCGGGCGTTAACAACTAAGTTCATTAGCACTTGATGCAATTGGGTAGCGTTTCCCTGCACCTGCCAAAGCTTGTCTAATATGTGTGTATGGCAAGTGATGGATTTAGAGAAGGTTCCGGTGATAATGTCTTCAATTTCTGTTAGCAAAGACTTAATTTTCACAGTTGTCTGTCTGCCTTCGATACCCCGTGCAAAAGATAAAATTTGTCTAACTAAATTTGCTCCGCGTTTGACATTATTTTCTAACATTTTTAGCAGATGTTCGCTTTGCGGATCGGACAATTTCATCTGCAATAAAGGAACTGCTAATAAAATCGGTGCTAACACATTGTTGAGGTCGTGAGCAATACCACCAGCTAAAGTGCCGATACATTCCAAACGTTGCGATCGCAACAGTTGTGCTTCTAGTTGTTTCTTTTGGGTGATTTCTGTATTAACAATGAAAATTGATTTCGGTTGCCCAAATTCATCACGCACCAAAGTCCATCGACTTTCTACTAGAATTTCATCACCGCTTTTTTGTACTTGTTTTAATTCACCTTGCCACGAGGCGTTTTTAATTACAGTTAAAAGCGCTGATTCTGGCTGTGGTAAATCTTCGTACAAAAGCGTCAAAGCATCTTTACCAACAGCTTCTTCAACTTTCCAGCCGTACAAAAATTCTGCGCTTTTATTCCAGAATAAAATCTCATTCTGGATATTTATTACGAAAATTGCGTCAGTTGCTACATCTAGTAGCGCTGCTTGTTCGCGAATTTTCTGTTCTGCTTGTTTCAGTTGGCTGATGTAATGTATAAGCAATTTATACAGGATTGTAAAAAGCGCAAAATCTGCACTCTTGCTGATGAAAAATTTAGCGATCGCCTTTATGCTCCCAGAAAATTGTCTTTCTGGCAAGTTTTTTTTTGTCTCTTTCGGAAACAACTTAGGCAACATTTTCTGTGATAACTTTTGTGTTGACTCAATGTCGATAACTAGCATTTGAATATTATTTGTCATTTGTTTATCTCTTGGAGATATAATTGACTGCCAAGCGGCTTCAAACATGTGTTTCGACAACAAAATTTCTGATGGCTGTGGATGTTTTCTTATTGAGGTAATTTGCTGCTCAAGTTAAGAAGTACACTGCTATTTTCCGGATAATTTCGATAAAAGTGTGATTTTTTTTACTTCCACTTTCATCATCTCGACAAGAGAGTGCATCTGTAGCGATCGCGTAACCAGTCAGCGAAATTAAGTGCATCTTTGAGTGTAGTTCTTGCACTCCCAAAGGGAAAAGGGTCAGAAGTCAAAAAGTACGAAAAAGCATTTACCCAATGCCCAATGCGAGCGTGCACCATCCTTGATTTTCAAAGCTTAATAAATTTAATAGCAATTTCAACATTCAGAAAAATGTCACTTTAGTTACATTTAATCAAAATTGGTTTATTTGATTAAGCTACTGTTTTATTCTCTGAGATTGTATTTGGCACACTTTTTATTCGGAAATTTCTGGCTTTATTGTGACAATTTTTGATACATATACTGCTAGATAACAATCTGACGATTTTAATATAAATTAATAGTTATCAGTAATTATAAACTAGCTTTCGGGAAAAAGTTTACAAAAATTAAGATGAAACTCATAATTGAACGCTGATAACTGATAAATCCCTTGTAGTTGCCTTCAACATCTCAGTCAATTTTTCTCAAAATCCGATTAAATAACCTTGACATTAGTCACAGAATCTGTTGATAATTAGAGATTGTGAAAACTTTAGTTCTTTAATAAACGCTTGGCTAACGTCATTGTCATAGGCGCCCAGTGGGGCGACGAAGGAAAAGGTAAAATAACAGATTTACTCAGCCGCTCCGCAAACGTTGTTGTACGTTACCAAGGGGGTGTCAATGCTGGACACACGATTGTAGTTAACAATCAAACCTTTAAATTGCACTTAATTCCCTCTGGTATTTTGTACCCAGATACCGAGTGCATAATCGGTTGCGGAACGGTAATAGATCCACAAATCCTCATCGAAGAACTGGATCAACTTGAAAAACTAAATATATCTACTCGCAATCTGCTGATTTCCGAGACTGCTCATGTCACGATGCCTTACCATAGACTGATTGACTCCGCATCGGAAGAACGACGCGGAAATCACAAAATCGGCACAACAGGTAGGGGTATTGGTCCAACTTATGCTGACAAATCTGAGCGTATTGGCATCAGAATGTTAGATTTGATGGACCCAATCGGGTTGAAAGAACAATTGGAGTGGACGATTAATTATAAAAACGTCATTCTGGAAAAGCTTTACAACTTGCCGCCTTTGAATACCCAAGAGGTGATAGACCAGTATTTGGGGTATGCAGAACGGTTGCGACCTTACGTAGTTGATACCTCAATAAAAATATACGATGCGGTGCTGCGACGGCGCAATATTTTGTTTGAAGGAGCGCAAGGTACGCTTCTGGATTTAGATCATGGAACTTATCCTTATGTAACATCCTCGAACCCCGTAGCTGGGGGGGCTTGCGTTGGTACAGGGCTAGGACCCACAATGATAGACCGGGTAATTGGGGTATCAAAAGCGTATACCACCAGAGTAGGAGAAGGACCATTCCCCACCGAACTAGACGGAAAAGTGGGAGAATTGTTATGCGATCGCGGTGCGGAATTTGGCACAACCACCGGACGCAAACGTCGGTGCGGTTGGTTTGATGCTGTTATCGGTCGCTACGCCGCTAGAATTAACGGTATGGATTGTGTGGCGATTACCAAACTTGATGTCCTCGACGAATTAGACCAAATCAATGTTTGTGTCGCTTATGAAATAGATGGTGAACGTTGCGATCACTTCCCCTCTAGCGCTCGTCAATTTGCACGCTGTCGCCCCATTTATCAAACAATGCCGGGATGGCAGGTGTCAACAAGTGACTGCCGCACTCTCGAAGACTTGCCAAAACAAGCACTGGACTATCTAAAATTCTTAGCAGAATTAATCGAAGTCCCCATCGCGATCGTCTCCCTCGGAGCAAGCCGCGATCAAACTATCATCGTAGAAGACCCAATTCACGGTCCCAAACGCGGCTTATTGCACCCCAACGGCACACCAGCCACTTTGCTCAGTGCGTAATAGGGCACGCTCGCATGGGGCATAGGGCATGGGGCATGGGGCATTGGTAATAATTCTTTTCCTTTTCCCCTTCCCCTTTTCCCATTGCCCAATGCGAGCGTGCCCATTGCCCAATGCCCAATTACCTTTTTCCCAACTTGTATGGATCTCACAATTGAATCTCAAAAGCGCCCAGAAGGCAGCAAACCGAAGGCTTTGCGCCGTTCTGGGCGAATTCCGGCGAATTTATATGGTCACAAAGGTACAGAGTCTATTGCTTTGACTATTGATGCCAAAACCGTTGAGCGTCTGCTGAAAAAAGGTTCAGTCAACAACACGTTGATTGATTTAAAAATTACTGATATCCCTTGGCAAGGTAAAACTTTGTTGCGGGAAGTTCAGATTCATCCAGCAAAACGCACCCCCTTCCACCTCAGCTTTTTTGCGGTGGCAGGTCACGGTCCGACTACGGTAGAAGTACCACTGCGGTTTGTCGGAGAAGCGATCGGCGTTAAACAAGAAGGTGGTATGTTAGACACCGTGTTTAACCAATTGCAAGTCAGTTGCGAACCAGAAAATATCCCCGAAGCAATTGAAGTTGATGTTTCTAACATGAAAGTTGGTGACAGCTTGCAGATCCATCAGCTTTCATTGCCCCCAGGTGTGACAGCTTTAGCTGAACCAGAGCAACTTGTTGTCAGCGTTTTACCATCACAAGGGTCAGCTGAAAGCGAGTCTACAGACACTGAAACTCAGTCTTAAGCAAGCTTGAGTATATAATAATTGTCGATGATACCAGGAGGTAACTCCTGGTTTTTTTGTGTTTGAATTGCCAACTCACCAAGGACGCTAAAAAAAGATGACAGTTTCTGTTCCAGCTTTGATTGAGCAAATGTTGCAACCTGGGTTTTATCCCCATGCGGTAACTGAACCAATTCAACTGATTCAAACGCACATTTCTTATGTGCTCCTAACTGGGGATTATGCTTATAAAGTAAAAAAGCCGATGAATTTTGGCTTTTTGGACTTTTCAACTTTGGAAAAACGGCAGCATTTTTGCAATGAAGAATTGCGGTTAAATCAGCGGGGTGCAGCAGAACTGTATTTAGAAGTTTTGCCTATTACTCTGACGGATAATCAATATCATCTGGGAGGAACGGGAGAAGCTGTAGAATATGTGTTGAAAATGCAGCAATTTCCTCAGGAGACTTTATTTAGCGCTTTATTTGAGCAGGGTAAGTTGAATGAAACAGATTTGGAACACTTGGGACAAGTTGTAGCTGAATATCACGCGAAAACTGAAACTAGCGATCGCATTCGCACTTTTGGTGAAGTTGCTCAAGTTAGAGAAGCGTTTGACGAAAATTACCAGCAAACTGAAAAATATATCGGTGGTCCTCAAACCCAGATGCAGTTTGACGAAACAAAGCTATATACAGATAAGTTTTTTGCAGAACGCACAGAACTATTTAAAAGTCGCATTGCCAATAACTTCATTCGTGAATGTCACGGAGACTTGCACTTAAGAAATATTGCTTTGTGGCACGATAAAATTTTGCTGTTCGATTGCATTGAGTTTAATGAACCGTTTCGCTTTGTCGATGTCATGTTCGACATCGCATATGCTGTGATGAATCTGGAAGCAGAGCAGCGACAAGATTTGAGTAATGCCTACTTAAATACTTATGTTGAGCAAACCGGTGATTGGGAAGGGTTACAGGTACTACCGATATATTTAAACCGTCAAGCCTATGTCAGGGCAAAGGTGACATCGTTTTTGTTAGACGATCCAGGTGTTCCCGCAACGGTTAAGGAAGAGGCGGCTAAAACTGCATCTGAGTATTATAAACTGGCTTGGAATTATACTAAACCCAAGCAAGGAAAATTAATATTGATGTCGGGGTTGTCGGGTTCTGGTAAAAGTACCACAGCGCGGTTATTATCTCGTGAGCTAGGAGCAATTCTGATTCGTTCGGATGCCGTGCGGAAACATTTGGCGGGAATTCCACTTTTAGAACGGGGTGGGGATGATTTATATACACCTGAGATGACTGAGAAAACTTATGCACGCTTGCTAGAACTAGGAATTATACTGACAAATCAAGGTTACACGGTGATTTTGGATGCCAAGTACGATCGAGAGAAGTTGAGAAAAGAAGCGATCGCTTCTGCTAATAAACACCAACTTCCCCTACAAATTATCCAATGCACCGCACCAGTATCGGTTTTGCAACAACGGTTGCGCGATCGCACAGGTGATATTGCCGATGCCACAGCAGATTTATTACAATCACAACTTAACTCGGCTGAACCCTTCACCGAAGAAGAAAAACCCTACCTGAAAATTTTGGATACAACTCAACCACAACAGGCACAATTAAAAGAAGTAATTCGCCAATAGATTTAAGCTTATGGCACCAAAAAAGAACGACTTCGGCGGTTTGATTACCATCTCTCAAGCTTTCTTTTCTCAACTCGTCTTTGGGTTATTTTTAACACTCATATTTACCATGACGGGCGCCCCACCATCCCTAAGTATCTTCTTAGGTATATTGGGGGGTATAGCCTTAGGTGGGTTGACAACCGCAACTAGAACCAGTCCTCAAGCCCCTACTTTAGGTTCAGCTGATGGTATTGATGCCGGACTGAAATACTGGTTATTTTTCTTGCTGGGCTTTCTAGTTTTGGGATATCCAGCACCGATGAGTGTTTTCTTGAGCGCATTAGCCGGTTTAGGGGGGGGCTGGATTATTGCTTGGTGGGAAACCTCAGAAGAAACTAAAACTCAATTAGCTGCTGAAGGCTCAGAAGACGATCAAGGAGAACTCCCAAACGAAAGGGCAATCAAACGGAAACGCAGACCCACTCGTCGTTTCCGTCGCTCTCGTGGAGGTTTCAATTTGAGGTTTTGGGAAAGGTAGTCTAATTAGTTGTTGGTTGATGGTCAACAGTCAATAGTCAATAGTTAGGCTGCACCTGGTTGCCCTCAGGCTGGAAGCCTGGGGCTATACAAACAAAGCCCACCTGCGTGGGCTTTATTAGGCGCATCTTCATATAGAAATAGTATATCAACTATCAACTAACCACTAACAACTATCAACTAACCACTATCAACTATCAACTAACCACTAACCATTCCTAATGTTTTTATATCTTTCTAAGTTATTACCGCTGTTTTTTTACCCTTTAGGGTTAGCCTGCGTTTTTTTGCTGTTTTCACTTGTTATGCTGTGGAAAAGACCGCGCATAGCAGCAATGGCGATCGCATTAGCATTAACTATATTGCTTGTTTCTGGTAATGCTTGGGTTTCTCACTCTTTGGTGCGATCGCTTGAATGGCAAAATCTCCCCAGAGCGGAAATACCTTCTTCTGAAGCAATTGTGGTTTTGGGTGGTGCAACTAAATCAGCTACTCCGCCACGTCCAGGTGTAGATTTAAATGAAGCAGGCGATCGCGTTATTTACGCAGCTCAACTTTATCGCCAAAAAAAAGCCCCCATAATCATTCTCAGTGGTGGTCGCATCGATTGGCGCGGCAGCGGTTCCCCAGAGTCAGGGGATATGGCAACAATTCTGACTTCTATTGGTATACCAACAGAGGCAATTGTCCAAGAACCTGACTCTCTCAATACTCATGAAAATGCCGTAAATGTCCAGAAAATTCTCGCGGCTCGTGGTATTCGTCGCGTATTGTTAGTTACTTCGGCAATGCATATGCCGCGATCGCTACTTATCTTCAAGCGTCAAGGAATTGATGCTATTCCCGCACCTACTGATTTTCTCGTCAGTCAGGGCGAAATGCAAGAACTCGCCAGCACTCCCAAAGCCGCAATTTTAAACTTCTTTCCCGATAGTGGGAACTTAGAGCAATTTACCAGCGCTGTAAAAGAGTACATTGGTACTGTCGTCTATCGTTTACGTGGTTGGCTTTGAGAATACTTTTTAGAGGAAAGCTGCCTACAGTTTTTAGCTGTTGCGATCGCTTGTTTCTTCTATTGATTGGTTATCTTGTGAAGTTAAATCGGATAAGTTTGCTTTTTGCTCCCACGAGTAATTACATATTTTGGTATGAATCAGTGTGCCTAGTGTGAAATTAATCAGTGCTGCCACTGAATCGGTAAAAACCATATCTATAGCTTGGTTAAACATAATTTTTCGTGAAGTAAGTTTTTTAGTTGTAGTTGGACGTAAAAATTACTTCACAAGACAAAACGCCTTTTTCAGATAAAAATTAAAATTTCACCCTCAGAATTTACACTTATTTGTCGGAAAAATTGCTGCCTGGATGCGATCGCGTAGTAAATAAATCACAGGTATCACTCTACACCGTATTCCCGGCATTTTTTCAACCACACGGATGCATCGAGCAGGCAAGTTTTGTTTGTGTAACCCCACCCTTGCCTTGGTGAGGATGCCTTTTTTCACGAGAGGATTAATTCCGAAAATTCCGCAAACGTAAGGCATTAGTCACTACAAAGACAGAACTAAATGCCATTGCACCCCCAGCAATCATTGGGTTGAGTAACCATCCAAAGATTGGATAGAAAACCCCAGCAGCGATAGGAATACCCGCGACGTTGTAGATAAAAGCAAAGAAAAGATTTTGCCGGATATTGCGGATGGTAGCACGACTAAGTTTAATCGCCGTGACAATGCCTTGTAAATCTCCCGAAATTAAAGTAATGTCACTGGCAGCGATCGCTATATCTGTTCCCGTCCCAATCGCAAACCCCACATCAGCTTGTGCTAGCGCTGGTGCATCATTGATACCATCACCCACCATCGCAACAAGAGAGTGGGGAAGCGTGGTGTGGGGGAAGCGTGGTGTGGGGGAAGCGTGGTGTGGGGGCAATACGGTTCGGTTAAGAATATTTGTGAACCCAAAACCCTTGTAGAGACGTTGCACTTGGTAGTCTCTACATACGTTAACCGAACCGTATTGGGAAGCGTGGTGTGGGGGAAGCGTGGTGTGGGGGAGTGGGGGAAATATATTCTTCCTAGTCTCCTTGTCTCCAAGGAGTCCCCTTGTCCCCCCATCTCCCCATCCCCCCCTCTCCCCATCCCCCCCTCTCCCCCTCTCTCCTTGCAACGACTTAATCACCGCTACTTTTTCATCGGGTCGGACTTCGGCAAAGATGTTAGTGATATTAACTTGAGAAGCGATCGCTTGTGCGGTTTGTCGATTATCTCCGGTAAGCATCACCACTTCTAAACCCATCTTTTGTAGTGCTTTCACCGCATCTTGTGATGAAGGTTTTAAGGCATCAGCAATGCCCATCAACCCCTCTATTTTGCCATCAACAGCAATCAAGACCACTGTTTTACCAGCGGCTTCCCAGACGGGTTTAAAATAATCTAACCTCTCCCCCACACCCTCTCCTACAACAAGAGGGGAGTCATTCTCCCCCTTCCCTCCCAGGGAAGGGGGTAGGGGGGTTAGGTTCTCTTCCAACCAGCGCTGTGTACCGATTTGTACTAGCTGATTTCCCACAAAGCCTTGGACACCGCTACCGGCGATCGCTTGAAAATTCTGGGCTTCGGGGAAATTAACTTGTTGCGATCGCGCATAATTTACAATAGCTTCACCCAAAGGATGTTCAGAATTACGTTCCACCGCTGCGACTAACTGCAAAAGCTTCATTTCATTGTTATTCGCAGTCCCATTAACAGTTACAAAGTCGGTAACAGTCGGTTTTCCTTGAGTCAAAGTCCCGGTTTTATCCAGCACAATCGTTTTAATTTTGTGTGCCATTTCTAAGCTGGTTGCATCCTTAATTAAGATGCCATTTTCTGCACCTTTACCAGTTCCCACCATCACAGAAGTTGGTGTAGCTAAACCTAAAGCACAAGGACAAGCGATAATCAACACACCAACGGTGGTAATTAAAGATAAACTCAGATTTCGTGTGACACTAAACCAAATAATAAAAGTAACAACAGCAATAATAATTACTGCCGGCACAAACCATTCAGTTACCCGATCTGCTAATCTTTGAATTGGTGGGTTGCTTCCTTGCGCTTGTTGAACTAGTTGAACAATTTGCGCCAAAAACGTATCTTTACCAATTCTTGTAGCCCGAAATTTAAAGCTACCTGTTTTATTAATCGTCGCTCCAATTACCTCATCACCTGGGACTTTTTTATTCGGTAAACTTTCACCAGTCACCATCGATTCGTCAACTGTAGAATTGCCTTCAATAACTTCCCCATCAACCGGAACTTTTTCGCCTGGACGCACTAAAATGACATCATCAATTATTACTTCTTGAATGGGAATATCAATTTCTTTGCCATTGCGAATTACTCTCGCATCTCTAGCTTGCAAGCCGATAAGTTGGCGAATTGCCTCGGAAGTTTGTCCCCTAGCGCGACTTTCTAACAACTTTCCTAAAGATATTAAGGTAATAACTACTGCTGCTGTTTCATAGTAGACTTCTGGCATCAAGCCTTGATTGACGAAAAAGGCAGGAAAAATAGTAGCAAACAACGAATAGAAATAAGCTGCACTTGTACCCAGAACAATTAGCGTGTCCATCGTTGCAGAACGATTTCTTAAAGCTTTCCAGCTATTTATATAGAACTTATAACCGCACCAAAATTGTACAGGTGTAGTTAAAATTAATTGCAACCAAGGATTATGCAACCATGCAGGAATGAAAGGTAAATGTAAGCCAATCATCATTGGCAACGAACCAATTACCAGTAAAATACTAATTACTGCTGCAACTGCTAGTTTAATTTTCAAGTTGCGTAATTCTGCAAGACGAACGGCTTTTTCGGCATCATCTTCCCCAGTCATTATGCCTTCATCTTCTAGAGAATAAGCCGAGTATCCTGCTGCCTCTACAGCTGATTGAATTTGCTTTAAGTTAGTTTTGCGGGGATTATATTTAACTAGGGCTTGTTCTGCACCAAAGTTGACGCTACATTCACTTACACCTGTAACGGAAAGAATCGTTTTTTCGATTCTTTTAGCGCAAGAAGCACAACTCATGCCTCTAAGTTTGAGTGTGAGGGTATCCATATTCAACTTTTTCATAATCCAAAATGCCTAAGTCGTAGGATATAAAGGCATTTACGCATGTATCATGATTCCGATTATTTCAGTACGTTAAACTAGATTAAAGTACCACTCTTTATGTCAGCTTTACTAAAACTATTATAAAATCTCTAGTTAGGTGGAGAGTCAAGCAATTCTGAAAAAACAAGATTCCCGACTTCTTAGAGGATACAGAAGAGCGAATCAGGGGTATTACCCCTTATTTCACGATTTTTCGTCATTATACACAATTGTAGAGACGTTCCGCCGGAACGTCTCTACGAGGTTTTTTAATAAAATGAGGGGTCAGACTACCATTCACCAACGGTATCCTTAGAGAAGTTGGGGATCTGAGCAAGGTAAATTTTCAGAACTTTTTTATCTATCTGTAGTGTGATAAGTTGAGAAATCTACCATGTTAACTAAAGATAATCAACTGCTGTTAATTGGTCAGGTAACAGCCAAAAGCAAAGTCCCCATTAGGACGATTCGCTATTACGAAAGTCTCGGTTTACTCAAGTCATCAGGACGAACCGAGGGAAACTTTCGGCAATTTACCGCAGATGTACTGACTCGTTTGTCATTTATTAAACGCGCTCAAAAACTGGGGCTGAGTTTGGAAGAAATTGGCGAAATCTTGCAAGTATATGATGGTGGGAAACCAGCGTGCGATCGCATTCAACAAAAGCTCGAAGATAAAATATCAGACATTGACCATCAGATAGAACAATTGTTAACCTTGCGAGACGAATTAAAAGGAGTACTATCAGGATGGGAAAGTTTGCCAATTAAGTCAGAAAATACAATTTGTCCTTTGATTGGCAACTGAAAATCTCAAATATTAACTAAGTAGATGAGCATAAATAAACGCTCCTTAACGTAGTAACGGCTTTAACCGTTAAAACCGAAGCTTGAGCGGTTTACCGCTCACTACGATATTTTACGTTTAATTTCGCCCACTTACTTAATTCTGTTTAATTTGCGCTTTAGCGTCACTGCACCTAAAGCTATTAACCCAAAAGTGAAACTTGGTTCAGGAACAGCCGTAATACTTAATTTATTAATTCCAAAAGGACGATTTGCAACAGAACTACTAAAAACTAGCCGCTTAATATTAGCAATATCGCTGCTAACACCAAGAAAAACAGCAGAATTATCCAACGCTAACGAGGAAACCGCATCTAAAGAAAAAGTCCCCAATTCTTGATTTGCGTCATCAAAAGCTGAAACAAATGCTTTATATGGATTTAGTTCAAAAGCTACAGCTAGTTGAGTACCAGCGCTTTTCACAGGTTTATCAAAGGTAATACTTAAAGGACCCGCATTGCCATCTAGGGGAGGATTGAATTTAGCTCCTGTTAACAAGATATAATCACCACTAGCAAAATCAGTTGCTATACCGGGTGTAGGTAAAGTATGAAAAACTAATGGTGCGCTAACACCCGGTTGAGGAAGCGGAATATCTACATTTAAACTTAAACTGCGTTGAGATTTAGCTGAAAAAGAATTGGGTAAAACTTTGAAAGGATTAGTTTCACCGAGACTAGACCAATCTATTAAGTCATTACCTTTTAAAGCAGTCCTATCAGTAACAAATGTTAAGGCTTTAGCTGGTAGTGGTAAAACTGCAACTAAAGCTGTAAGTGCAGCGATTATAATCCCAGACAAACCTTTATTTGAAAAGTTGATTAATTTGGTTTCCATATTAAAGTCTTTAGTAAATCCTTTTCAAAAAGGAAAAGATGTATAAAGACATTACTACACTTGTCACTTGAGATAAATATGTGTTAAAAAGGTTATTGATAACTTTACTAAGACTTCATCTATAATTCGTCTTCCCCCAAAACTCCGGGAACCGACTTATCACATTACTTGAGATGCGGCTGCTGAACCCAAGTCTCCCCAATCTCTTCACAACCAAGAGTCTTTTATAAGGCTTCCATTGGAGTATTCATGCAGCCAAAAAATCTCAAGCGTCTCCTGCGTGCTTTAGCACGGCAGGGTTTAGATGTAACTTACAACAACAAAACTTATTCGGTTCGTTTACGTGATAATTCGGATACGCCTGTAGTGGAAGTGCTGCTACCAGAAGGCTTACCCGTAGAAGCGAAGGCACTGAAGCAGTTAGCAAATCTGGCAAGCGTTCGTCACCCAGCAGGGGGCTGTGTTTGCCGTGCCTGTGCTACACCTGACTTCCACCCAGGTGATGCGGGGATTGCCATTGGTTCAGTAATCGAAACTGAAGGTCAAATTATTCCTGCGGCTGTCGGGAGTGACATCAATTGTGGGATGCGTTTGCATGTCGTCGATTTGACAATCGATGAATTTTTAGCGAAACGCGATCGCTTTGTAGAATTGATGAAGGGTGATTACTTCTTCGGCACCCGTGATGTCACCATGACAGCGAAAACATCCCGCGCTATGTTTCAATACGGAGTTCCCGGTTGGTTAGATGCGATGTTGGAAGCACCTACAGGCAGTTTTGTCAAATCTAATTTGCAACAAATTGTTCAAGAAAGCGAACGCATTTTCTTAGATGGTTCAATGGATGGAAATTGGAAACTTGCACCGGAAGAACTTGTACCAGATGAAGGACTGGTGCGTGATGGTGGATTGGCTACGATTGGTGGGGGGAATCACTTTGTAGAAGTGCAGCGAGTTGATCGAGTTGAAAATCGCGCTCTTGCTCACGCTTGGGGAGTGCGAGAAGGACAACTTGCATTTATGATTCACTCAGGTTCTCGCAATGTGGGTAAATACATCGGCGGAATGTGGCAAGATAAAACTAAAGCCGCTTGGCAAAAAGGGTTGAAGTATCCTGACTCGCACATTTTTCCCCTTTCTGTGCATTCCCACCCCGAACTAGTTGCTAGTTATCTGCAAGCTGAGGCAACAGCTGCTAACTATGGCTTTATCAATCGCTTGATGTTAGCAGAACTATTACGTCTGCGTTTGCGAGAAGTTTACAAAAATGTAGAAGCACCACTAGTTTATGACTTACCCCATAACATCACCTTGTCTGAGAAATCGGGTTCTTGGATAACTCGCAAAGGTGCTTGTCCCGCTTATGCCGGACAACCTGTAATTATCCCAGGTTCAATGGGTGATTATTCTTATCTTATGGTGGGTAGAGGGAATCCAGCTTTTTGCAATTCCGCTTCACATGGGGCAGGAAGAGTGCGTAGCCGTTTTGACCTCACCCGTCAAGGTGCATCGCAAAGTGAGTCAGAACTGAGATTAACGGGGGTAGACTGCATCACACTGCGTCAAGAACGCAGAATTGAGGAAGCACCCGCTGCCTACAAGTCGATTCAGTCAGTAATTGATGTGCAAGTAGAGGCAAAAATGGTGGATATTGTAGCGCGTTTGAGTCCGGTTTTGACCTTTAAGGCTTAAAGCGTTAAATCTAACAGCGTAGGGTTGGTAACTAATATTATCAGTTGTCGGGTGCGTTACGGCTCCTCCCTAACGCACCGCTAAGGCTGAAATGGTGCGTTATGCTTCGCTAACACACCCTACGCTATCTTATATTTGTTTTCGCCTACCTACATGGTCACATTGTTCGCAACAATGGTGCTAACATACTTCTTCACCAGTTAGCCTGACCATGAAATTAGTTTGCTCCCAAAGCGACCTCAGTACCAACCTCTCAATTGTGAGCCGTGCAGTTCCATCACGTCCAACTCATCCAGTACTTGCTAACATTTTACTGCAAGCGGATGCTCAAACTAACTCGGTAAGTTTAACAGCTTTCGATCTCAGCTTGGGTATCCGCACAACCTTTAGTGCTGAAGTTATTCAATCCGGAGCGATCGCACTTCCTGCTAGACTACTCGTAGATATTACCTCTCGTCTTCCCGAAGGAGAAATCACCTTAGAAGATGAATCTGCAAGCACTGCCGAAACCCCAGGTGGTGAAGGTATAATTGTTACACTCACACCCAAAAGTGGACGTTATCAACTTCGAGCAATGGGAGCGGAAGAGTATCCCGAACTACCTATAATCGAAAATATCGAAGCAATTCATCTGACCAGCGCTGCATTAATTGAAGGATTGCGGGGTTGTTTATTTGCCACCAGTAGCGATGAAACTAAGCAAGTGCTTACGGGAGTGCATTTAACACTTAAACAAGACGCGCTGGAATTTGCAGCGACAGATGGACATCGTTTAGCAGTTGTAGAAACACTCAACGAAAGTGCGATCGCTAGCAGTGAAAATCAACTAGAAGTAACAGTACCAAACAGAGCCATGCGGGAACTAGAGCGGATGTTGGCTCATAGTTCCTCTGAAGAAGAAACTGTAGCCTTATATTTCGATCAAGGTCAAATTGTCTTTCAATGGCAAAATCAACGCTTAACAAGCCGAATTTTAGAAGGACAATATCCCGCTTATCGGTTACTCATCCCCCGTCAATTTGAGCGACAATTAACACTCGATCGCAAACAATTAGTTAGCACCTTAGAGCGAATTGCTGTCTTAGCTAATCAAAAAAATAATATCGTCAAAATTAGCATGGACGGTGACGCCGAGGAAATTACCTTATCTGTAGAATCTCAAGATGTGGGTAGCGCTATTGAGTCGATGCCGGCACAAATATCCGGAGAAGATATAGATATTGCCTTTAATGTCAAATATTTAATGGAAGGCTTAAAAGCATTGCCATCTCAAGAAATTCAAATGCAGCTAAATGGAAATCTCACTCCAGTCATTTTTACACCACTGAGCGGTTTAAAGATGACTTATTTAGCAATGCCGGTGCAATTAAGAAGTTAAAAGTGCTGAAGAAGTCTCAAGTATGAAGGATAAAAAGGAATACAGTTGGTGCTAAAAAATGGTATGTCTGTAGAGACTATTCTGTGCTACGTCTCTACGAGGATTTGGGACTGATAGCGTTTCCTAGTCTGCTTTGGTTTTTTCATCGTTTATCCTTCATACTTTATTTGTAATCGGAATTTGAATTGAAAATTCCGTACCAGAGTCAGGTAGCGAATTACATTTGAAGACACCACTATGCTTGCATACCACAATTTGGTAACTAATTGATAGACCTAAGCCAGTACCCTTTCCTACTGGTTTGGTGGTAAAAAACGGGTCAAATATTCGCGTTTTGATGTGTTCGGGCATTCCCGAACCATTATCAGCGATGCGAATCACCACTTGATGATTGTTTATAACTTCGGTACTAATCCGAATTTGGGGACGATCGCTTCTAAGTCGAGGTTTTTTTGACAATGACTCTTCTAAAGCATCAATGGCATTGCTCAAAACATTCATAAACACCTGATTTAATTGTCCGGCATAGCATTCTACTAAGGGTAGGTTGCCGTATTCTTTAACTACCTCAATACCGCGACTGTTTGGCGTTGCTTTCAAACGATGCTGTAAAATCAGTAAGGTGCTATCAATACCTTGGTGAATATCAACCTGTTTCATCTGGGCTTCGTCAAGCCTGGAGAAATTCCGTAAAGACAGGACAATCTGACGAATGCGATCGCTTCCTAGTTTCAACGACGACAGTATTTTGGGCAAATCTTCGGCAATAAATTCTAAATCTATCTCTTTTGAGCGATCGCAAATCTCACGGCTAGGGTTCGGATACTGCTGTTGATAAAGAGTGACCAGCCTGATAGATGTCGTTTACTGCAAATGTTTGATTGTGGCGATACCTTCCACCTTGGGTTTCTTGCAAATAACTATCTTCCCACACCATCTTGATCTGGGAACTAATTAATTTGACCCAATCCTCACCAACAAACTCGGCAAGAAACTGACCGCTCCAATCAGCGTTAAAGCGATAAACTGCAACTCGATCCGCTTGTAGTGATTGACAAACTTCTTGGGTAGTCGTTTGAAAAATCGCATCCAAGCTGAGAGATTCCCGAATCTTGGCAACAACTTCAAACAATACTTGTTGTTGTTCTGCTGCCTGTTGCAAATCTAATGTCTGCTGTTGTGTTTGCTTGAGTAATTCAGCTTGCTGGAGTGCTACCCCGATTTGGGCAGCAATCTGACTAAAGAAATTAACTTCAAGGTCTTGCCATTGTCGAGATTCAGAGTGTTGATAAGTTGCTAGCAAACCCCAAAGTTTTTGTCCGACAAAGATCGGAGCAAGCACAAAAGCGTGAATCTGAAAGTGCTCTAGATTATCGATATGACACTGAGAAAATCCCATCTTGTAGATGTCATCTACTGCAAATGTTTCATTGTTGCGGTAGCGTCCTCCCTGTGTGTCTTGTAAGTAAGTGTCGTTCCAAACAGTATTAATATCTAGTTTGTACTCATCATTCGACCAGTTAAGACTAGCATCAAAATCACCGACAAATTCACCACCCCAATCAGAATCAAAGCGATAAACAGAAACGCGATCAGTTTTTAATAGTTGACAAACCTCTTTAGTAGTTGTTTGAAAAATCGTATGGGTGTCAAGAGACTCACGAATCTTGGCAATGACTCCAAACACAGCTTCTTGCTGTTGACTTGTCCGTTGCAGTTCAATTGTGCGCTTTTTAACTTGATTTTCTAAGTCGATATTAAAGGCTTGTACGTGTTGGTATAATTCATACTGCTGACAGGCTGACGCAAAATGTTTACCAATTTCTTCAGCCAATTCAATCTCTTTAAACGTCCATTTCTGAGCCTGTGCTTTTTTAAATTCACGCCAAATATCAAATGATACACGCGGGTAGAGTTGCCGCTGGTCGCGATCGCATTGACCAGCCCACAGAGTTTCTGTGTCTATTTCATCTCGGAAAATACTTAAATAGCCGAATAATTGCTGACGATAATAAAGCGGAATCATCAAGATGCTGCGAATTTTGGTTGGTTGAAAAGCAGCTTGTAAATTTCGTAAATTTGGAGTTTTATATATATCTGAAATAGCCCAAACATTATAGTTACCAGACTTGTAGTGTTCCTGCCAAACGCTATACTGCTCCATCAATGGATATATTGTTTGTTCTGGTATTGCAGGTTGCTTTCCACTAATATAAAGTTTGACAGCATCGCTTCTTGATATCAAACATTCTGCGAAACTTCTGAAGCCGCAATTTTGATAATTAAAAGCTTCATTTCTAATACAAAGTCTGCCACCAGAACCACCAAAAGCAACAATGGCTGCTTCTAAAGCTGGCTGTAATATAATTGTCGGGAGTGAATGCAATAAAGTAGCAATGCGGCTAACGATCGCTTCACGTTCAGCTTTTTCACGAACTTGAGTCAGAAGAGCACTGTGAGCGATCGCGATCTCTAGTTGATCTACCACAATCTGTAGCACTTCCAGTTCATCTTCCCCAACAGAACGCGGTTGCGAGTGGTGAGATACCAACAGTCCCCAGAGTTTTTTGTCTTTTAGAATCGGCACTACCAGAGATGATTTTACACCCATTGCCGTCAAATATTCAACATGACAGGGGTCTACAGGACGATAACGAAAATCTTCAGAGATAATTTCTTTGGTTTGGGTGTCACACACAGGACTTTGACCAATTTTGTGCTCGTTCACATTTACAAGCGATCGCACTCGTGATTTCATAAATAATTCCCGTGCATGAGGGGGAATATCATCTGCCGGAAAATTAAGCCCTAACAAAGATGGTAAAGAGCGATCGTTTATAGATTCAGCAATGACCTGACCGCTACTATCCACATTAAATTTATAAATCATCACTCGATCTGTACCGAGAAACGAACGCACCTCCCCCACTGTCGCTATCAGAATATCTTGCACTTCTAGCGTCAGACGGATACGGTTTGTTATGCGATGTAGCAAATTTTCTTTATTTCCACTTACCCGCAAGTCTTCTTCTGTGGTAGAGGTCATTGCTTTTAGTAAAATTACTAAGATAATTAATAGAAAATATATATTATTGTCTTATTTAATTATTGATTTAGTCCTCAGGAAAATTACTGATTATATTTATATAAATCTGATTAATTGCTAATATTCACAAGACAACATCCTATCAATTATTATATATACCAATCCTAAATAAGAGCGTAAAAATTGAAATTGTAGAGACGCGAAATTTCGCGTCTCTACACAGATGTAGAGACGTTCCGGACGGAACGTCTCTACCTAACTAATTTTTGCAGCATCAGCAAAGCGAATTTTCAGATAATCATCTTCCATCTTTGCACCAGATGGTTGCAATGCTGCCAAAGCTTGCGGTAATACTAAATTACGGCGATGATTGCCAATTGTAATATTTAATTCGTCTCCACTTTTACTGAGTTGTACCTGATTTTTGGGAATCCCAGGTAAATAAAGTTCCAAACTGTATTGATTCTGATCTTGCACTATTCTAATTGTCGTTTCTTTGTAATAAACTTGAGTTGGGTCTTCATCTTTATACAGCGTTTCCTTCAATCTTTCTAACGCTGCTAAACCGCAAAGTTCCTCAGAAAAAAGCGGTGCTTCTTTCACAGGCAGAGGAAGGAAGTTATCATGAATTTCTTGACGATATTGCTGCTGATTTTCTTTCCAGCGTTGGAAAAATGGATCTTGTACTTCGTCGGGAATGATGCGATTAGCGATAATTAAATCCGTTGCCACATTATACAAACTCAAATAAGCATGAGCGCGAAGAGACTCTTTAATCACCATCTTTTCTGGGTTGGTAATCAGCCGCACTGAAGTTTGAGTATTATCAGTTAATACTTTTTCTAAAGCTTCAATTTGCTCATAAAATTCATATGGGGCATCCATCACCTCTTTATCTGGCAAAGAAAAACCAGCGATCGGTCTAAAAAAAGGTTCAACTATTGGTCTAAGTGCGACAGAGATGTTTTGAAACGGTTTATAAAATCGGCGCATATACCAGCCACTGATTTCTGGTAAACTCAATAGTCGTAATGCTGTGCCTGTGGGGGCTGAGTCAATAATCAAAACATCATACTCGCCTTCATCATAGTGGCGTTTCATCCTTACCAAGCCAAAAATCTCATCCATGCCTGGTAAAATTGCTAATTCTTGCGCTTGTACCCCATCCAAACCCCGTGCTTGCAAAACTTGGGTTATGTAGCGTTTGACGGCACCCCAGTTTGACTCTAATTCTAACAGCGCATCGAGTTCCGCACCCCACAAATTTGGGAGAATTTGTCTGGGTGCATGTCCTAGTTCTAAATCAAAACTATCTGCCAAGGAGTGTGCTGGATCTGTACTTAAAACAAGTGTGCGATAGCCTAGTTCTGCACAACGCAGTCCAGTCGCTGCGGCAACGGAGGTTTTGCCTACACCACCTTTGCCTGTCATCAAAATTACACGCATGGATTCAGTGTCCTAGCTGAGGATTTTTTACATTTATTTACATTATCGACTTTTTAAGGGAAATAAATGCTGTTTCAGCACGTCTAAACGCGAACAATTCCAATAATCAATGTGAGAGACAATCAGACTATCAGAGTTAAGGCGTAACTCACTCCAGCCAGGGATAGAAATGTGTGGTTTCCAGGGTAGAGGTGTATTCCAATTGAGTGTCCACTTAGTTTTGATTGTGTCTCCTTCTTTTTGGATATCGTGTAAATCCATTTTTGGATTTAAAAAGAAAGTCTCGATGAATTTAATCATCAGTTTGTACTGCTTGACACCACGAAATTTGTTCAGCGGATCTTGAAAAGAAACATCTTCAGCATAGATGCTGTAAGTTTGATTTGCCGGAAATCTTTGATAGTCTTCTTTGAGGATTTGAATAATATCCATTTTGAATGCGTGAATGCGTGAATTTTTTATGGTTCTACTTCGTTCCAAAGACGTTCTAACTGACGTTGCCAAGCTGCGATAACTTCTGCTTGTGCTTCTGAAGTTTGTTCTATTTCACCTAACAATCCTTCAGCGTAAAAGCGTTCTAAAGTTTGCATAGTAGCTTGTAGAGATTGTCCTTGCTGTTTTGCTGCGAGGATAATTTGCCGAATGCGGCTTTCAATTAGCTGATTGAAGACATCATCTAAACCAGCTTCATATAAAGATACTAGTCTTTTGATGGCACCCTCCAAATCCGCACTTACCAAAGTGTTACTATTATGATGAAATACTCCCCAGACTACGCCTTCGTACACGGCGTAGCGTACTTCTTGAGTCTCATCAAAATTCGCTTTTAGCAACTGTTCTAATAAAGGTTGAGCTTCTTGTACTGGCACAATTGGCAGCAACACTCGCAACCATGTATTATCTTCGCTAAGTAGCACCAATAGCCGAAAGCCAGAGGTTTCTACTTGCCAAGATCCCAGTGCGATCGCGCTTACAGCAGCTTCACCAAATAAGTCTGTCAGGGTTACCGCTATTTCATCAGATTTCATAGTTTTTTCTCATCTTTAGCCTCTAGGGTAACGTTTTGCGGTTCCAGGCGATAACAAACTATGTACTTACAGGCAAAAATCACTGAAAAATCTATCTATCAGTCTGCTGTACTGCCTGCTGAACTACTTCTAAAGGTAAATCTAACAACCAGAGCGATCGCATCCTTTTTCCCCGATCAGCCCAGGTTGGACAGAAGCGATCGCACCTGGGCTTGTGGCTTTGTTGAGTCCACATTGCTCTGTAATCACGATACAACATTACCCCTCAAAATTAATGAGACAGACCACTAGGACTTATGCATTGACAGGAAATACCAAATATGAGATATCGGTTTCAGGCATTAAAACCTGATTTTTCGCTCTTTCATCAGCCCAAAGATCGCTCAAATAGCATAGTACATTAGGAATAAATAGCCCTCTTTGCCCTAACTACAAACTATAATCAACCATGAGCAAAATAGAAGAAGCACAAGCTGCATATCAAAATTTTACAGATGGATTTCAAAGTCTAATCCTCAGCACCGTTAGCGAAGAAAATCAACCTAACGCTAGTTATGCACCTTTTGTGATGGATGAGGCAAAAAACGTTTATATATTCGTTAGCGGTCTTTCACCTCACACCCGTAACTTGTATGCTAAATCTCAAGCTTGCATTCTGTTTATTGACGATGAATCGAAAACCGAGCAAATCTTTGCCCGTCGTCGTCTAACTTTTGATTGTTCTGCAAGTTTAATTGAAAGAGAAACTTCAGAGTGGAATCAAATTGCAGATAGATTTGAAGAACGTTTTGGAGACATGATCCAAGTCTTTCGTGGCTTGGCTGACTTCCGCATCTTTCAGCTTACACCAACTGAAGGACGTTTTGTAGTTGGCTTTGGTGCAGCTTATCAAATAACTGCTGATGATTTTAATAGTTTAAAGCATATTAAAGGTTAGTTTGTAGTTAAAGTTACGTTATTGTATAGGCGATCGCTCTTATTGCTTCACACAATATACATCTCCAGAAAACAATGTAGAGACGCGAAATTTCGCGTCTCTACAAGGGTTTTGGGCAACGCATAGTTCATTTTTGGAGATGTCTAATCTCAAGAGGAGCGAAATCTTGCCAACAACTCCTCACGAGATGATTGCAGCAAAAAACGAGTAAACTCTTCTGGTGGTAATACAACCATCGGCTCAATAATTGCTGCTAACTCCTCATCCAATGTCCCAAAGCGGACACGCAGCAAGTTTTCTATTGTGATCCGACGTTCCCTCTGAATACCTTGCTGTGCTGCCTCTGCTAGCCGTTGCTGAGAAATCTGCATACCCTGCTGGATACCTTCTTGTCTTGCCTCTGCTAGCCGTTGCTCATAAATGGGTGATAAGCGCATAATTAAATCCCTATCCTCTTGATCTACATTTTGACCGACTTCTAAGGTAGTCTTCAAACTAACTAACAAATCTATCGCTTTGGAACGTAAAGGATTATTTTCTGAAAGTGCCTCTAGTTCAGCTATTGCCTGTTGCTGAACTCTCCCTTTACCTAGAATTCTCAACCAGAGAGTTTCTTCAGTACATGGTAACTGGTGAATTGCGACAATAGCTGTTTTGAGAAAGTCTCCTAAAAAATAGACTCCAGCACCCCAGTTATCTTCATCAATTCTAGCTCCAAATCCATCTAAAATCGACACAGAAGCGGTAGGCGATAAAATCCACAAACGCGGTAATTCAATCTCAGAAACGCGAGTATTATTACGTTTAGTCTGACGTTCCAAATCAGCAAAAACATCAAACAATTTGTGTATACAACCGCGAATTTCACTTATGCTTGCCGCATTTCTAAACGGTTCAAACAGTGCTGCTGTAGCAGCAAATCGCCCTAATAATCCTAATAGCGTTGTGTTGCTTGAAGGTTGAGGTGACGGTGCAAAATAAACATCAATCTCCCGCACTTCTGCCGCAACCTGACGGCTTGTTTCTACTTTTCCTAATGGCAATAACAATTCTTGGAGATAATCTTTGGCAAACTGGTCGTAGGGAAATCTGGTCATTTATTCTCCCACTCACATAAGCGCTAGCAATAGCCACCAGATAATTTAGTGTGTCAACATTGTAATATTCTAGGTTAGACTTTTTGCACTTATTCGCCTAATCTGGTTTATAGCGATTTTCAGGTAAATGAACCACATTATTTTTATCTCACGCAAAGCCGCAGAGGCGCAAAGGAAGAAACAAGAGTGTGGTATAAATACATGAAAATTGCTGTAAAAACACGTCCTAGCCGTATTTTCAAGGCAAATCTATTGTGCCCCAACGACTTACAGTTTTTTTCATTGAGGGCAATACTGTTACAAAAACCGAAACAGAAGTAGATTTTTCCCAGTAATACCCGTAAGATAATAATCAAACTTCAGTAATTTCTCTGAAGTCAACTAAATAATTTACTTGTATTCCAAAACAAGATCCCCGACTTTTTTAAGAAGTCGGGGATCTGAAGAATAACTTGTTGAGGCTTGAGGATGAAGAAAAGTGCAAGGTCTCAGCGGACTTTCTGGTGCTTGCTACCCAGTTTTACCCGAAGAAGTTTAATTTTATTACTCAGTGGCGTCTTGGTGTCTGAGTCGGTGGGAGCAACATCTGAAAGAAGGTTGCAAATAGCACAGTTGCCAGCCACAAAACCACAAAACACAAAACCTGCGCTAAGTCCGGAAGAAGCGAAAATAAAGCCACTGAAGGATAAAGCATCTCAACTTTTGAAAGAAGCAATTGAGCTATCGAAGCAACCATCAGCAGCATCACAGCGACAAGCAATTACAAAATTAGAAGAGGTGCTAAAAATCTGGAGATTACCAGAAGTACGTGCGGTAATACCTCAAGAAGCTCGATCCAACGAAGCTTCTATACTTAATGCGATCGCCAGTACTTACGGTGATCTGAATGAAAACACCAAAGCTCTGGGATATCTGGAGCAAGCATTAGCTATCTCGCGGGAACTAAAGGATCGTCTTGGTGAAGCTCGTACACTTATGACGTTCGGCAATATCTACGGCATCAACCTGACTCAATACACAAAAGCTGTGGGATATCTCGAACAAGCATTAGCTATCTTGCGGGAATCTAAAGAACCAAAAGCTCGCTCCCCGCAAGGTGTAACGCTCATACTACTTGGTGGATTTTACGAAGAATTAGGCGAAAAGCAAAAAGCGATTGATGCTTACAACCAAGCCCAGTCACTATATCATGCTGAAAATAAACCAAAAGAAGAGGCTCAAGCACTATCTGGAATTGGTGGAGTATATGGTAAATTCGGCGAACGGAAAAAGGGGCAAGAATATTTAGATAAAGCCTTAGCGATTCACAAGGCAAATAAGGATTTACCAGAACAAGCACATACACTGACATCCATCGCATTAAACTACCAAAATTTAGGCGAAACAGAGAAAGCCCTTGATTATTACCAGCAAGCATTAGAAATCTATCGCCAAACAAAAGATTTATCAGAACAAGTAGAGACACTCATTGACATAGGCTTAGTCTACGGTACAAGAGGCGATCGCCCTTCAGCAGAAAAATATATCCAGCAGGCTTTAGAGTTACAAAAAACAATCCAAAGCCAATTAGGACAGGACGCAAAATCTCAAAGAAATCAAATCATTATTCTCAAGCAAATTGCCTCCAGCTATTCTGGGTTGGGCGATACACAGCAGCAAATCTTCTACTTAAACCAAGGACGAATTATAGCTCATGAGCTAGGTCAAACCCAGGATGAAGCACAGTTGATTTCCAGTATTGGTGACGCTTACTACAATCTAGGTGAGACACAAAAAGCCAAAGATAATTTTACTCAAGCCCTAAAGCTGCAACGTGACATTAAAGATTCTAAAGGAGAAGCTAACACACTTCAAAGCATTGCCTCTATTCATACAAAATCAGGAGAATTTCAGCAAGCCTTAGATATACTCAACCAAGCACTGGAGATTTCTAAGCAAAAACAAAACTCCGGTCTAGAACCATTGATTCTCTTTTACATCAGCAATGTTTACGGAGATTTAGGGGCTTATGAATTAAGTATCGAAAAAAGCAAAGAAATTTTGGCAATATATCAGAAAAGCAATCCCTATTTAGTAGGAAGTGGTCTCAATTATATAGGTACTGTTTATCTACGAAGCTGCTTTTATCAAGAAAAACCAGAAGATTGTCGTCAATCATTATACTATTACAACCAGGCTTTAAAGTACGCCCGTGAACAACGTTCTGTTTCCACGGAAGCCGGCATCCTTGGAACCATTGCCAAGGCTTATGAGTTATTGGAGGATTATCAGCAAGCAATTACCAAAGCCAAAGAAGCTTTAGAATTATCTCGCAAATATAACCTTAAACATAACGAAAGTGGTAGCCTTCTTATTTTAAGCGCTGCCTATGAACGCGCTGGCGATTATCAAAACGCCCTTGATGCTAGCAAACAAAGTTTGTTGCTATCACAGCAACTAGGAGATTTAACATCACAAGCCGCCGTTTACAAAATCCAAGGTAAGATTTACAGATCCATGAAGCAGCCGCAACTGGCTATAGAAGTTTACAATCAAGAACTAAAGCTAGCGCAGCAAATAGGTGACATATCACAACAAACTTATCCACTTTATAAGATAGCCGTTATTGAGCGCGATCGCGGCAATTTCAACCAAGCCAAGACGCAGATAGAAACAGTCATCGGCATTGTTGAGCAGACACGCAGCAAAGTCAACAGCCAAGACTTACGTTCTTCCTACTTTGCTACAGTGCAGGATTATTACAAATTCTACATTGACTTGTTGATGCAACTGCACAAAAAAGACCCTTCAAAAGGATACAATGCCGAAGCACTGCACATCAGCGAGCGATCGCGCGCCCGTGGTTTAATTGAACTTTTAACTGAAGCTAGAGCAAATATCCGTAAAGATGTTGATACCCAACTTTTAGCAGAAGAAAAGCGCTTACAGCAGTTAATTGATGCGAGAGTAAAACTGTTACAAGAGGCATCTGGCAAACCAGCACAAGAAAAGCTTCAAAAAGAAGTCGAAAATCTCCTCACTCAACAGAAAGAACTGCAAACCAAAATCCGCACTTCAAGTCCCAAATACGCAGCGCTAAAGTATCCCCAACCATTGACTCTACCGCAAATTCAGCAACAATTAGATAAAGACACGCTGCTGTTAGAGTATTCCTTAGGCAAAGAACACAGTTATCTCTGGGCTGTAACTCCCAACTCTATCGACACCTACGAACTCCCCAAACGCGAAGAGATAGAGAAAGCAGTCACCGAATTTAGAGAAACTTTAATTAAATGTCAGAAATTAAGAATATGTAACCAATTCTCCCCATCAGAAAAAGCTCAAGCTCTTAAAAATACGGCTTTATCTGCAACTAAACTTAGTCAAATCATCCTTGCACCTGTAGCTGAGAAGTTGGGGAAAAAGCGTTTGGTGATTGTTGCTGATGGGGAATTGCAAACAATTCCCTTTGCGGCATTGAATGACCTAACCCCCCAACCCCCTTCCCTACAAGGGAAGGGGGAGCAAGATAAACTCCCCTCCCCTCATAGGGGAGGGGTTGGGGGAGAGGTCAGTTATCAACCTTTGATAGTCAATCATGAAATAGTTAATTTGCCTTCGGTTACAGCGATCGCAACCCAAAGACAAGACCTCAAAGGACGCAAAACCGCACCCCTCACTCTCGCAGTGCTTGCCGATCCGGTGTTTGAAGCGAATGATGAGCGAATCACTGGCAAACCTGCAAGTCCCGTTCCTAACTCAGACTTTCGCGGTCAAATAGAACAATCTGACTTGAAGCGAGGAGCAAAAAATCTTAATCGCAATGGCTGGGAAAGAATTAAAAGTACACGCACTGAAGCAAACGGAATTTTAAATATCATACCCAATTCTAATAATCTCCAAGCCTTCGATTTTGATGCTAACTACAACTGGGTAACAAATAAGCAACTTTCACAATATCGCTTTTTACATTTTGCTACACACGGCTTTGCTGACCCTAAAAATCCAGAACTATCAGGAATCGTTTTATCTCTTGTAGACAAACAAGGTAAACCCGCTAATAAAGGTTATCTACGATTAGGTGATATTTTTAACCTTGACTTTGCAGCCGATTTAATCGTACTTAGTGCTTGTGAAACCGGTTTAGGCAAAGATGTCGATGGTGAAGGTTTAGTAGGCTTGACAAGAGGATTAATGTATGCTGGGGCGGAACGTGTGGGTGTGTCTCTTTGGCAAGTTGATGATGCGGGGACGGCAGAATTTATGCAACAATTTTACACGCAAATGTTGAAGCAGGGGAAATCACCTACAGTTGCTTTGCGTGCGGCTCAATTGAAACTATGGGAAAATTCAACTTGGAAAAATCCTTATTATTGGTCTGCCTTCACTTTACAGGGTGAGTGGCGATGAAGTTAATAAAAATTTTCGTAGTGAGCGCTGAAGCGCTCAATTTCAAAAGCTTATAGCGTTTCCTAATAAGAGTAAGGTACAGTTTAACCTCACCCCGATAAAGCACAGCTTTATCTCCCCTCTACACAGTGCAAAAAGAGGGGTTGGGGGTGACGTGCGTGATATGTGCTTCTATAAGCCAATGATATTGAGCGATAAATCGCTCACTACTTAAAGCAGGGCAATCTCGGCTTCGGATGGTATCTGTTGTTGGACAGATTTAAGTAGATCGAGAGTTTTTTGGTAAGCTACTTTCTCTCTCTTTCCAAAACGTTGAGCCGCTTTTTCTAAGTCAGCGATCGCTGCTTGATGATATCCTAACCAATGTCGGGCAACTCCGCGATTAACATAAGCCTGAGCATTGCTGGGATTAAGTCTAATTACTTCCGAAAAATCGCGCACTGCACCGGAAATATCCCCGGTTCTCGTGCAAGCGCAAGCTCGGTTAAAGTATGCTCTATCATCGTTGGCATTGAGACGAATTGCTTTGTCAAAGTCGAGCATTGCTGCTTGCAAATCTGCCAACTCTAACCGCGCTAACCCTCTGTCATTATATATATCCGCTTGTAGAGATTGCAAGTTCTGCGGAATTATTGACAAAGCTTTATTGTAATCGCCGATCGCCTGAACTTGATTCCCCAACATGGCAGTTGCGATGCCGCGATTGTAGTAAGCTCGAAAATCATCCGGTTTGAGAGCGATCGCTTGTTTATCATCAGCGATCGCATCCAAATAATTACCTTGTCTGTAGTGTGCTAATCCCCGATGTAAATAAGCTTCAGCATTTTTCGGAGCCAAATTTATTGCTTTTGTACAATCTGCGATCGCACTATGGTAATCTTGTAATTGAAGATACGCAAGACAGCGATCGCTATAAGCTGCGACAAAATTACTTTCAAGCTGAATTGCCTCACTTAAATCTTGAATTGCTTGTTGATAATTGCCGCGTTGCATCTTGTCTACACCCAACTCCAAGAAGTCGCTAGCAATCGGTGTTGCCTCAGCGCTGAAAGTGACAAAATTGAGAGCGATCGCCATCATAAAACTGAGAATGAATCGATAGCAGCGATTCATAAACAAATCTCCCAATTTGATTTTTTTTGCAAAACATGCAGCAATAGGTAAGGCATATTTACCAAGAAAGGATTGAGGAGCCAGAATCCAGCATTTTATATTACGCTTTGCGTAATATAAATAACCATGTTTTTGCACCCCATTCCCCAACATAAATAAATGTCAACGTCAACTACCTATGGTAACAAAATCCCCAAACGTTGCATTCTGACTCTTGTACAGACGCGAAATTTCGCTCCTGTAGAGACGCGAAATTTCGCGTCTCTACAACTCCTAACTCTACTTCTTCCACTCTTTATTGTTAGCCTGATCCAAGACGTAAGCAGCTACGTCTTCAATCTGAGCTGGTTTTAAACGACCTTTAAAAGCCGGCATAGCACCTTTACCCTTTGTAACTTGGGCAATAATCGCTTCTTGTGAGTTCATCGCATACTTCTCTAAAGCTTCTTTCTTCAGAGTTTTTTCAGCTTTAACTAAGTTTTTACCACCAGCATGACAAGAGGCGCAATTAGCGGCAAAAAGTTTCTTTCCACTAACTGCGTCTGCTAAAGCTGGACTGTTGAAGGCAAAGGTAAAGATTGTTACGCATAACAACAATACCGAAAGAATCTTTTTCATCCCGTGTTCTCTCTGCAAAAAAAGGACTGTTTAGTGCAATATCCTTCATAATTGTGAGCTTCATGGTTATTGTAGTCAAATGACAGCCTGTCAAACTTCGCGGTTTTGTTGGTTGTCAAGAACTACTCCTAACCACACCACGCTTCCCCCACACCACGCTTCCCCCACACCACGCTTCCCCCTCTCCCCCTACTCCCCACCCCCCAATTTATTCAACCCTTCTTCTGCAACCCGACAAATTCGCCAATCATCTAAAATAGAGGCTCCCATGCTGCGGTAGAATGCGATCGCAGGCTCGTTCCAATCCAAAACACTCCACTCTAACCGTCCACAATTTCTTTGGACAGCTATTTGAGCCAATTTTTTCAATAAAGCTTTCCCAATACCTTTTCGTCGATATTTCGGTAAAACAAACAAATCTTCTAAATAAATTCCTGGCTTAGTCAGAAATGTTGAATAATTATGAAAAAACAGAGCAAAGCCGGCAGCTTGCCCTGGGTATTCTGCTAATATCGCCTCAATATATTTATTAGAGCCAAATAAATGCTCTTTCAGAGATTCAGCATTACCAGTGACCGCATGAGATAATTTTTCATACTCTGCCAAAGCCTGAATTAACTCAAACAGCACAGTGCAATCTGCTGGTTCCGCAAACCGCAAAATCAAATCGTTATCAAAAGTCATTAGTAAATAGTCCAATAGTCCAAAGTCAATAGTACAATGACCGTTGACTCCTAACTCCGTACCTGTAGTACAGACGTTCCGCCGGAACGTCTCTACTTGTACAGACGTAAAGCGTGGAACGTCTCTACTACACCAACCAACCTTTCAAACGTTTGGCTATGTGAGGACGCCGCAATTTTCGCATGGCTTTGCTTTGAATTTGTCGCACTCGTTCTCTCGACAAATTAAACATATTGCCTACTTCTTCTAAGGTACACGGTTCGCTGGTAGTCAAACCATACCGCAGAGAAATCACGTCTTTTTCTCGTGGTGTCAACACATCACCCAAAACTTCCCAAATCTCCTGACGCATCATGTTTTCGTTCATTTTTGCTTCGGGAGATTGATTATCCTCGTCTTCTAGCAAATCCATCAATTCCGTGTCTTCTTCTTTACCGACACGGTGGTTGAGAGAAAGTGCTTGACGACGTAGTTGTTGTAGTTGGCGTAGTTGTGGCAAAGGTATTTCTAATACTTCTGCCATTTCGGCTTCTGTTGGGTTGCGACAAAGTTTTTGTTTAAGTTCGCGTTGCGCTTTTTTGAGTTTGTTAAGTTTTTCAACAATATGGATTGGTAAGCGAATTGTCCGTGCATCGTTAGCGATCGCTCGTGTAATTGCTTGTCTAATCCACCAATAAGCGTATGTCGAAAATTTATATCCCTTATCGGGATCAAATTTTTCTGTAGCGCGATTTAACCCCATTGCCCCTTCCTGAATTAAATCCAAAAAAGGTACTCCCCGATTCAGATATCGTTTCGCTATTGACACTACCAACCGGAGATTTGAGCGAATCATTTTCCGCTTCGCTACTCTACCTTGATACAAGCGACTTTCTAGTTGCTTTTCTGTCAACTCTAGTGAGGATGCGACTTTTTCCTTACTAGCTTGTTCACCCAATGTTTCGCTCAACGAAACTTGTAATTCCCTTACTTCTTCATTAAATCGCACTCGCCGCGCTAATTCTACTTCTTCTTCGGCTTTAAGTAAAGGATAACGCGCCATTTCTTTAAAAAACGCGCCGACAGCATCATCATGCTCGGTTTTATTATATCCGGATGGTCGCGCTGCCGCCATTTTATCGCCATCGCGTTCCAAAGTTTCCATTTCGGCTATGGCAGTATATTCATCTCCTACTGCTTCTAGCTCGAGTGGTACTTCACTCTCAACAGCATTTTCTACTAGTATCTCCATTGTTCCCAATTCAGCAATATTCATAGTTTCCTTAAGGGATTGTTGCTTTGTTTGGTACATAATTAAATGACAGCTGCTTTTTATTGAGGTTTGGTAGTTTTACCATCAGAACAAATACACCTGTCTTATAGCAAAATATAGGTTTCTGCTAATGTCTCATTGAAAGCGACATTCAGTCTGTATCTTTCATTTCATACTTCCTGTTATATATAATTCAAAAATCAATACTGGTATTTCCATTTTCAAATATCTGCTTCCACTCTCAACATATATATTCCTCATTCTTTTCTTTCTTAGCAAATCTGTCAATTTTTCAAACTTTATCAACTTTAACAAATATAAATATTTTCGGTAATCATCCTTAAACCTTAAATGTTCCTATATTTTTTTGTCTACATTTTTATTTTTTCTGTCTGAGTACTGATTATAGACTTCAGAGTCTTCTTTTTCGGTTAATGTAACCGCCGCCAACTTCCGAATGAAAATACCAATATATCGGCTGTCTAAACTTGAGCTATATTTATCTAAATTCCAGCATCCCATATACTGACAGGGCTGAATATCTATCAATAGGTGGAAAAGCCCTGTACCTTACTTAGTATATGAAGACAGCTTTTAGGAGTAGGCAAAGATGATTTGATTTTTTTTTAGATTGAACATTAAGTATTTATTTCTGCCTTGAGTTGAGATTAGTTTGACCGATAAATTACATAAAAGGAAACTTATCAACTATTATAAAGGATAAAAGTATTCGGAAATACAATTCGTCTTCGTAACTTGGAAAAGTTAAAGTTAACTTAGAAGAGTGAATTCTAACCAAAACGCAGATGCGTTATCACAGTCTATTAATTCAAAAGCTATGTATAGTAATGGCGTAAGTTTATCTCCATTGGTAGTAGCCGAACCAGGTAATTCATACGAATCGGGCAGAGTTGTTGAGCGGTGGATCGAAGTGCTGGTTGACTGTCCAGGAAGCTCAGGGTTATTTATTTACCGATTGCCACCTCAGTTACTTTGTCAACCAGGAGATATTTTAAGTGTGCCATTCGGAGCGCAACAGTTAGGAGCTTTAGCCATTCGATTATTAACACAACCCAGCGCTGACATACCACGAGAAAAAATTAGAGATGTCGAAGATGTAATTCATAGCGGTTTTTTTCAAGATAATTACTGGACATTGATCGAAAGGGTGTCGCAGTATTATTACACACAACTGATCCAAGTTATACGAGTTGCATTACCGCCCGGATTATTAGGGCGATCGCAACGGCGTATCCGTTTAGTTTTAAAAGACACATCCCTCGATTCTTTGGCTACTGAAGCTTTCTTGTCGAATGCAGCGCGACAAATTGTAGAGCTTCTGCGTTCCTCAGCAGCAGGAGATTACAGCTTTACCTACCTTCAACAAAAAGTCAAGGGAGCATATCGAGGAGTACGCGAATTGTCGCGATGCGGTATGGTACAAAGCTATTTAGAACCGCCGCGCCCTTCTCGACCAAAGCGGCAAAAAGCAGTCACAATGGTAGGAAGTAGCTTTGATCGTGACTTAACAACTCGCCAAAGAGAAATTTTAGAAGTATTGCGGCGACATGGCGGTGAGTTATGGCAAACTGAATTATTACAAATTTGTAGCACGAGTTCTTCTACCCTAAAAACGCTGGAAATAAAGGGTTATATTGTTATTCAAGAACGGGAAATTTTGCGAAGCGAAACTCCTGCGAGTGGAATATTAGCCGACCAAGCAAAATCATTAACAATAGCTCAATCCCAAGCGTTAGCGACAATAAATCAACTAAATGGATCTGCTCAAGTTTTATTGCATGGGGTGACAGGTTCGGGAAAAACCGAAGTATATTTGCAAGCGATCGCACCCCTACTCAATCAAAATAAATCTGCCCTCGTTTTAGTTCCAGAAATTGGATTAACACCGCAATTAACCGATCGCTTTCGGGCTAGATTTGGTAACAGAGTCAGTGTTTATCACAGCGCTCTAAATGATGGTGAACGTTACGACACCTGGCGCCAAATGCTCACAGGAGAACCGCAAGTAGTTATCGGCACCCGAAGCGCCGTTTTTGCCCCTTTACCAAACTTGGGTTTGATCATTTTAGACGAAGAACACGACAGCAGCTTTAAACAAGACTTACCCATCCCCACCTACCACGCTCGAACCGTCGCTCAGTGGAGAGCCGAATTAGAAAATTGTCCCTTAATTTTAGGTTCTGCCACCCCTTCCTTAGAAAGTTGGTTGAGCGTCAGGGAAGGGGGA